>NZ_JBFODJ010000092.1:0-58903 GCF_040908265.1 Aeromonas sp. R5-1 | reverse complement strand
GCAATGCTGTTCACTTAAGCGGAGCCGCATTGCGATTTACCGGAAAACGGGTCTTTGATATCTTCACCGCCCTGGGTCTCGATGGCCTGGGGCGTTTTTCTATGAACATGACGCCTATGCAGCCCCGCAACTCCGCCAACCTCCGTGGCGTATGGGCTGGCGATAACGCGCCCGCCATCACTGCCATCTGGTTCGCGATGAACTGACAGGCAAACTTAAAGCTCACCTCATTGGGCGCTCGCTGATGGGCTACGGCGGCCTGGCTGGCCTCCCGCCTGACCAGATTGTATCCAAGCAGCAATCCCCACAGCTCCTGATAGACCAAGTCCACTTTCTTGCTTCTCAGCGTGATGGCGTTGTGCTGCATCGCGCTTTTGATATCCCGGTATCCCAGCTCGATTTCCCAGCGCTCGTGGTACAGGGTCGCCACCTGAGCTGCGCTGAATCGCGCCACGGGCAGGGAGGTAAAGACCGTTTTCTCCTTGCCTGCCACCTCATAGGTCACTGCGCGAACTTGCCAGTGTGTCGGCAACGCCGGGTTTTTCTTGCGAGCCTGAGGCGAGACCGTCATTTGCAACAGACGGTCACCGTCGCCATAGCGCTCAAGTTCCGTGTATACCAGCCCGTTGCGTTCCGGGATGAGCCAGTGACGGTCGGTGTCTTCGGCCTGAATACGCAGCAACAGGTCGGCACCGAAGAAGCCTTTATCCAGCAGGGTCACTGACTTGTCCGGCAATGAGTGAATGAACTCGCTGGCCAGGGGGATTTCCCCTTTGCGGTACGGGCTGATGGCCGCGTTGGCAATGACATGCGAGCGGACATTCATGAGCGTGACCAACCGCAGCATCGGGTAGGGTGTCTGCCGGTTGGTTGAGGTGTTACCCGAGCCGAAATGTGCTCTGAGTTCAGGCATATCCTGGGTTCGGAACAGGGCCCCATCGATGGCAAAGACCTGTAAACCGTGCCAATGGTCTTCAGGATAACGTTCCCGCCCCCACACATCGGCGCACTGTTTGAACAGCCACTCGAGCGGCTGTTTGCCGAGTCGCTGACGGGCCTGAGACAGGGCACTGTCCGCGAGCAAGGCATCATTGGCCAACCCTTCTGCACAGATGTTGAGGCGCCGAGCGACCTCGGAGATAGGCTCATTGCGGAAAAAGGCCATCCCCACGACGAGCCACAAGACCATATCAGAAGGTAAGCGGCGTCGGCGGATAGTGGCCTTTTCAGACAAGGCGGCAGCGGCAGTAATCCATTCGTCGGGAATATGGTCGGCAAAAATGGCCAGCCGAGCCAGCATGTCGCCAGATGCCTCAACAACATCGTTCAGATCGTTTGCAATAGACATAAAAAATCCGGAACCAGTGATTGGTTCCGGATTGTCCTACAGCAGAAGGATCGGTCAATGGATCCTTAACTGATCAGCATTGCCCTGTGACAGGGGCCTTTTTGTTCATGGAGGGTCATGGGCGACACGTCGTCAGCCGGGCAACACCACCCGGCTTTCACCGCCACCGAGGGCCTCCACCCGCACCTGCACACCGATCCGCTCCACCAGGGTCTGCACGTGGGAGATGACCCCGATCTGGCGACCGGCCGCCTGCAGGGAATCGAGGCTGGCAAGCGCCAGATCCAGGCTGTCGGGATCCAGGGTGCCAAAGCCTTCGTCGATGAACAGCGATTCGACCTGGGTCTGGCGCGACGACAGGCTGGATAGGGCCAGCGCCAGCGCCAGCGACACCAGAAAGCTTTCACCGCCGGAGAGAGAGTCCACCGAACGCACCTCATCCCCCATGTCGAGATCCACCACCTGCAGCGCCAGATCGGTGCCGGGCACTCGCTCCAGCCGATAGCGGGGGGAGAGCTCGGCGAGCTGGGCGTTGGCCTCCAGCAGCAGCCGCTCCAGGGTGAGGCTCTGGGCGAAGGTGCGCAGCTTGGCGCCGCTGGCCGAGCCGATAAGGTCGGAGAGGCGCTGCCAGTGATCCGCCACCGCCTGCTGGGCGGCCAGTTCCTCCTGCAGGGAGCCCGCCTTGAGGGCCGCCGCCTCGGCCTGGGCCAGCGTGCTCTTGCACTGGAACAGCTGCTCGTCGAGAGCGCGGCAGTGCGCCTCCAGCGCCGTCAGCCGGCTGTCGAGCTCCGGCGGCGCCAACGCGGCCAGCTCGGGGTGATGCTCGCGGTAACGATCCCGCTTGCTCTCCTCCAGTGCCAGCGCCCGCTGCCGCTCGGTCAAACGGGTACGCGCCTCGGCGCGGGCATCCTCCAGCGCCTGCAAGGCGGCGCGGCGCCCCTTGAGCTCATCCGGGCTCATGGCCAGCAGGCGGCGCAGATCATATTCGGCGATGCCGAGGCTGCTGGCGTGGGCAGCCCAGCGCCCCAGCACCTCCCGTCGCCGCCGGCTGCTCACCTGCTTCTCCTGCTCCAGATGGCTGAGACGGGTCTTGAGCTCGGTCTGGCGCTCGCGCAGGGTGCGGGCCGCCCCCTGCATCGTCTCCAGCTCGCTGGCCAGTTGCTGCAGCCGCTGCTGCCAGCGGCTCTCGACCAGGGCAATCTCCTCCCCCCCCAGACAGGCAGCGCGGCTGGTAACCAGCCCCTGCCGTTGCTGTTCATGTTCCTTGTAGTCGCGCTCGAGCTTGTGCAGCAGCTCACGCTGGGTCTGCAAGCGCGCCTCCTGAGCACTCAGGGCCGGGGTGAGGCTGGCAATCTCGCCGGTCAGCCGCTCCCACTCGCTCTGGCCGTGCAGCCAGGCCTCGCAGGCCCGCTGCCACTCGCGCCACTGCTGGCTGCCCAGCCACTGACGCCAGGGCTGGCCTCCCATCTGCTCGTCGAGCCGGCTGCCCCCCTGTTCAAGGCGCTGGCGCAGGGTCGTTTCCTGCTCGCCCATCGCATTCACCTCCCCTTCCAGAGCGATGCGCTGGCGGTCGGCCTCCTGCCACTGCTGCTCGAACTGCTGGTGCTGGCTGGCCAGCTGGCTCAGCTGCTGGCGCACGGCCTGCAACTGCTGCTGCCCCTGCTGGGCCTCGCGCAGTTGCTGCTGGCTGCGGGCCAGCCCCTGCTCCAGACTCTGGCCGCGGCCGAGCAGGGTACTCATCAACTCGTTCCACTCGATCGGGCTCTGACGCAGCGGCAGCGGATGGCCCAGCAGCTCGGCACCGCCCAGCTGCTGCCAACGCTGGGTCAGCTGTTCGGCACGCATCTCCAGCTCAGGTAGATGCTGCTGACGCACTGCCAGCTGGCGGGCCAGCTCCTGGCGTTCACTCTCGCACTGAATGTATTGGTGATTGAGCCGCTCCCACTCAAGCTCCAGGCCGCGGGCGCGCTCCGCCAGCTGCCCCAGAATGCCCGCCACCTGTGGCTGACTCTGGTGATAGGGGTGCTCCTCGGCGCCGCAGAGCGGGCAAGGTTCACCGTCGCGCAGGATATGGCGATGCTGCTCGAAACTGGCGATGGCACGGGACTGCTCCAGCGCGTGGCGTGCCTCGTCCCGTTGCAGGGCGAGCCGCTCGCGGGCCGGCGTCAGCTCGTCGCCGAGGATGGCCAGCTTGCCGAGCGCCTGCTCCAGCTGGGCGATCTCCTGCTGCAGGCGACCATGCTGCTCACCGTGATTGCGGCCATAGTCCGCCAGCTCCAACAGCTGACGCAGCTGGCTGAGCTGCTCGGTCTGCCCTTGCCACTGCTCCTGCGCCTTGGCCAGACGCCCCTCCCACTGCTGTTCCTGCAGCTCGTGCTGTTGCTGCTGCAGCCGCTCCTGCTCGCGCTGCCAGTAGTCGCGCTCCTGCTGCCCCTGATCCAGCTGGCGCTGCAACTGCCTGAGGACGCGCAGCTTGTGCTCGCGCAGGGTGAGCAGTTGCTGCAGCCTGTCGGCATCCTCGGCCCAATCCTGCATGGCAGTGAGCAGCGGCTGCCACTGGCGGGCCACCGGCGCCAGCTCCTTGTGCTCCTCAAGCCAGGCGCCCCACTGCAGGTGCTGGGCCTTGAGCTGCTCCACCTGCTGGCGCTGCTGGCGCCAGCCCTGTTCCAGGGTGAGCTGCACCTCCCGCTCCTGCGACCCCTCCTGCTGGATCTTCTGCAGTTGCTGCTGCTTTTCCCGAATGCGGGTGTCGAGCTCCTGCGCCCGTTTGAGTTCGGGTTGCAGGGCTCCCCACTCGCGCTCGGCGGCGATCTTCTCCGCCAGCAGTTGCTGTTCGGTGAGGGCACTCTGCTGGGTCTGCTCCTCCAGCTTGCCAAGTTCGGGGCCAAGCTCGGCCAGTGCCTTCTCCTGCTGCTGCACCTCCAGGGTGAGGCGAGCCAGCTCGTCGTGATCGGCGCGGGCCACCTGGGCCTGCTCGGCGCGGGCGAACTCCTCCCGCTCGGGAGCGGCCGCACCGTGGGCCGCCTCCGCCGCGGCAAGGGCCGCCTCTCCCTCCTGACAGGCCTGCAACTGCGCAGCAATGCGGCCGTTGAGATCCCGCAAGTCCTGCATCAGTTGCTGTTGCTGCTGCTCGTGTTTGAGGCTGGTGGCGAGGCTTATCTGCTGGCTCACCCACTGCTCGCGGGTCGCCTCGTCCATCAACGCCACGTCACCGAGCCGCTGGCTGATGGCGGCCAGTTTCTGCTGCTCCTCCCGCGCCCGCTCATGGGTCTGGACCGAAATGGCGGAGTAGAGCTCAGTGCCGGTCATCCGTTCGAGCAGGGCCGAACGCTCGTCGGCGCTCGACTTGAGGAAGGCGGCAAACTCCCCCTGGGGCAGGATGACGGCGCGGCGAAACTGCTCCCAGGAGAGCCCCACCAGCTCGTCGATGCGATCCTGCAGCTCCCGCTTGCTACCACTGAACACCTGGCCCGACGCCACGTCGGTCAGGCTGCGCTCCTGGGCCTGAAAGCGCCCCTCGGCGCGGTTGCGCGCCCGGCGCACCGCCCAGCGGGCCAGCCAGATGCGGCCGTCACAGCCGCGAAACTGCACCTCGGCAAAACCGCTGGCGTGGCCGCGGCTGAGGATACCGCGCACGTCGTTGGCCTTGAGTTTCTCCTCGTCATCCATGCGGCCCACTTCGGCGACGTTCTTGCGATTGGCGATAAAGCGCGGCATCTCGTCGTAGAGCGCCAGACAGATGGCATCGAGCAGGGTGCTCTTTCCGGCGCCGGTATTGCCGGTGATGGCAAACAGGCCGGCGGCCCCCAGGGCGCCGCCAGCAAAATCGATGGTAAAGGGGCCGGTCAGGCTGGCCAGATTCTCCCCTGACAGCGACAAGATTTTCATTGGCTGGCCTCCTTCACTTGCTCCAGGATCTCTTCAAACGACGCCACCAGCTCGGCCTCCGGCTCCCCGTCGAACTGACGCTGATAGCAGAGGCGAAACACCTCGGTGGGGGAGAGCTCATCGAGCCGGCGCTGGCCGGCACCATCCGCCAGCCCCTGGCCCGAGCCTTGATAACTGGTCGTGATGCGGGCAAGGCGCACCGGCTTGTCGCCGATGGCGGCCAGCACGCGCTCGCGGATGCGGGCCTCGGGTTTGGGCAGCAGCAGCCGCACCTCGAGGAAGGGCTGCGCCTGCTGCGGGCAAGGGTGCAGCGCCAGCGCCTCGATGGCCTTGAGCGCCTCGTCAAGGCCGCTCTGGGGCAGGCGGATCATCTCCACCGCGCGGGGCACCGGGATCCGCTCAAGGCGGGCCAGTTTGCCCCTCTCAAACGTCACCTCCAGCACCTGATGGTTGTAATTCGCCTCGGCCAGCGAGAGCGGCAGCGGCGAGCCGCTGTAGTGCACCCCCTCAGCCGGACTCTGGGCCAGGTGCAGGTGACCTAGCGCCGTGTAGTCGGCAGCGGCAAACAGCTCGGCAGGCAGGGCATGCTGGTTGCCGCCAAGCACCCGCCGCTCGGAAAGCTCGGAGAGCTGGCCCGCCGCCAGATAGGCGTGGCCCATGGCGATGAGGGCCTGATTCGGATTGCAGCGCGCCCGCCCCTCGCTCAGCACCGCCTCATAGACCTGGCGCACCCCTTCGATGAGTCTGTCCTGCCCCTCCCTGAGCCCTTCCGGGCGCAGATCGCTGCTGCGCAGAAACGGCACGGCGGCGCACCAGGCGGCCACCTCGCCGTTCTTGCCTCGCAGCGGCACCAGCAGGCGCTCGGTCTCGAGGCGCCCCTCGTCGTCCCGGCTGATGCTGCCCACCAGATGCAGGTCGAAGGCGCGCAGCAGCTCGTGGGGGGCATCCAGCTTGGAGGGGGAGTCGTGGTTGCCGCCGATGAGCACCATCTCCAGTGCCGGGTGCTCGGCCCGCAGCCGTGCCAGGAAGCGGTAGAGCTGCTGCCAGGCACTGGCGGGAGGGTTGGCGGTGTCGAACAGATCGCCCGCCACCAGCAGGGCGTCGATGTCGCGGGTCTTGATGGTGTCGGCCAGCCAGTCGAGGAAGGCGTCGTGTTCGAAGCGGCGGTCGTGGCCGTGAAGCTGATGACCGAGGTGCCAGTCGGCGGTGTGCAGGATCTTCATGGAAAACGGCTCGATAAGGAGAAGAGAGCGGGGGCGAAGGCGCCCCGGGATGGAGACAAGATGAGGATGGTGCCCCCCGTTTTCAACCGGGGCAACCCCAGACGTCAGATTCAGACGGCTTGGTAATGCATCTGGTACTGAAGATGACCGGTGAGGGGATCGGACACCTCCCCCCCGATTTCAAAGCCGTGGCGGCGGTAGAAACGCACCGCCGGCTCGTTCTCCACGAAGACCCGGGTATGCAGCTCGGCACATCTGGATCTGGCTTCCTGCAACAGGGCGTGCCCCACCCCCCGCCCCTGCCTATCGGGGCGCACGAAGAGTGCAGCCAGGTAATCATCCACCAGCGCCATGAAGCCGAGCAGGTCCCCTCGCTCCTCGAACACCCAGATGCGGGCGTGATCGAGGTAGCGGGTACGCAGCTCCTCCTGAGCCTGCCACCAGCAGGAGGCATCGACGAAATCGTGGGCCTGCAGGGAGGCCAGGAGCCAGATTTCGACGATCTCTTCCATGTCTTCCGGCCGACTCTGTCTCAACATGGTCGCCTCCTTGTCAGCAATGTGAACACTCGCAGTCTAGGGGAGTTGGGCCCGCGCCCGGGGAATCAAGGTGGGGCCCTGTGAGGTCGATCGCCCTTTATTTAGCGAGAATGATTGGCTGATCACAAAGCGCCTCTCTAGTACAATGCCCGCCGGACAATCTAGAGACCGAGGACGCCATGTGGTTTAAAAACCTGCAGATTTACCGCTTTACCCGCCCCTTCGACCTGACCGTTGAGCAGCTGGAAACCCAGCTGGAAGCCTGCGCCTTCACCCCCTGCGGCAGTCAGGACATCTCCCGGTTCGGGTGGGTCAAGCCCCTTGGCAAATTCGGCTCCACCCTGACCCACGCCGCCTCTGGCCACATCCTGCTGTGCGCTCGCAAGGAAGAGAAGATGCTGCCCGGCACCGTGGTCAAGGAGATGCTGGCGGAGAAGGTAGAGGCCATTGAATTCGAGCAGGGTCGCGCCCTCAAGAAGAAAGAGAAGGAGGCGCTGAAAGAGGAGATCATGCACACCCTGCTGCCTCGCGCCTTCAGCCGCACCAGCCAGACCTTCGCCTGGATAAACCCTGCCGACAACCTGATGGTGGTGGATGCAGGCTCCGCCAAGAAGGCGGACGATCTGCTGGCGCTCTTGCGCAAATCCATCGGCTCCCTGCCGGTAGTGCCGGTGGCCCTCAAGAACCCGCCCGAGATCACCATGACCGAGTGGCTCAACGAGGGCAACCTGCCCGCCGCCTTCACCCTGGAGGACGAAGCCGAGCTGCGCAGCGCCATGGAGCACGGCGGCATCATCCGCTGCAAGCAGCAGGATCTGATGAGCGAGGAGATCAAGAACCACCTGGCCAACGACAAGCTGGTGACCAAGCTGGCCCTCAACTGGGGCGAAACCCTGAGCTTCGTGCTGGGGGACGATCTCTCCATCAAGCGCCTCAAGTTCAGCGAAGAGCTGCGCGAGCAGAACGACGACGTCACCAGTGAAGATCCCGCCGCCCGCCTGGATGCCGACTTCGCCCTGGTCACCGCCGAGCTCTCCCAGTTCATCCCGGCCCTGTTTGCCGCCCTGGGTGGTGAAGAGCAGTCCATCTAAGCAAATTGGCTCAGCCTGATTGCCAAAAACCGCCTTCACGGCGGTTTTTTCATGTCTTCGGGCATTGTCGCCACGGGCTGGACGCCTCTGGAGTAGCGCCGTCGCCCTCCCGCCGCGCAATCTCCTGACCCCATAGGCTTTAGCAGCATGGCGAACTGCCCCGGCAGCATGGCACCTCGCTAGAGTGCCCCCCTTTCCTGCAACAGTCGATGAAGTCGCTGCGCCAGGGTGCGGTAACCCTCGGCATTGAAATGCACCGTATCGGACTTCAGGGCCGGGTCTCGCAGCAACTCGCCGATGCTGTCGTTGTCCAGCACCAGCCCGTACTGCTCTGCCAGCTCCTCGTAGAGGGGAGCGCCATCGGCAAACAGGGATTTTCGGGGCACCCCGACAAGCAGGATCTGGGCCCCGCTCCCCTGCACCGCCTCTATCATGGCGGCGAGATTGGCCTTGAGGGCCGCCTCCCCGCTGCCACGCAGGATGTCGTTGCCCCCCTCCAGCAGGATGACCAGAGCGGGTCTGTGCCGGGCCAGCAACCCGGGCAGGCGGGCCCTACCGGCCTGGCTCAGCTCTCCGGACACCCCGCCATTGACCACGGGATGGCCGCTCAGGTTCGCCAGCACGCTGGGGTAGCTTTGGGACGGGCTCACCCCGCGCCCCTCGGTCAGACTGTCCCCGAAGGCGAGCAGGGTCTCCCCCTGGGCCAGCGGTCTGAAGGTCGGCTCCCCGCAGGCCGTCAGCAACAGGCAGAGCAGCCCCGCCATGCAAGGTTTCGCCAGAGTCCCCCGGTGTGTCATGAGCGCCTCCTTGATAGTTTTGTAACCATATGAGTATTAAGACAAACTTTTAATCAAGCTCCAAGTGTGACACATTTCGGCAGGTGAACAAGAAACCGACAAGGAGCCTGTCATGTCCCTCAAACCCCTCGGCCTGCTGGTCGCCCTCGGCCTGCTTGGCGGCTGCGCCTCCCAGGATGGCTTTCACTATGTCCCTCCTCCCCAGACCCTGATCGCCCCGGAGGCGGCCAGCGGCTGGATTGACAAACCGGGCTGGCAGGGCCGTGACTTCATGGTGGCGGCGGCCAACCCGCTGGCGGTGGACGCGGGCTACCAGATCATCAAGGCGGGGGGCAGCGCCATCGATGCAGCCATCGCCGTCCAGCTGGTATTGACCCTGGTGGAACCTCAATCCTCGGGCATCGGCGGCGGCTCCCTCATGCTGGTGTGGGACGGCAAGCAGGTGGCGGCGGTGGATGGCCGGGAAACAGCCCCCGCCGCTGCCACCGATCAGCTCTTCATGAAGGAGGGCAAACCCATGGCCTTCTATGAGGGGGTGGTGGGTGGGCGCTCCGTCGGCGCCCCCGGCACGGTGCGCGCCCTGGCCCTGGCCCACGAGCGCTATGGCAAGCTGCCCTGGGCCACGCTGTTCGAACCCGCCATCACCCTCGCGGAGCAAGGGTTCGTGATAAGCCCCCGCCTCGCCACCCTGCTGGCAAAAGATCCCTATCTGGCCGGGGATCCGGACGCCCGTGCCTACTTCTATCAGGCGGACGGCACTCCCAAGACGGCAGGTACCCGGCTCACCAACCCGGCCCTGGCCAGGGTGCTGCGTACCCTGGCAAGCGACGGCCCCGACGCCTTCTATCGCGGCCCGCTGGCCGAGGCCATGGTGGCCAAGGTGCACGCCCACCCGACCAACCCCGGGGTGCTGAGCGCCGCCGATCTCGCCAGCTACCAGGCCAAGCTGCGGGACGGGCTCTGCTTTGACTATCGCCAGAGCGAGATCTGCGGCTTCCCGACCCCCTCCTCCGGCACCCTGGCCCTCGGCCAGATCTTCGGCATGCTGGAGAGCCGGGACATGGCCGCCCTCAAACCGGTACAGGGGGAGCAGGGTCAACTGGCCGCCTCCAGCGAGGCCATTCACCTCTACAGCGAGGCGGCACGCCTCGCCTTCGCCGATCGCAACCAGTATGTGGCCGACGGCGACGTCGTCGACGTGCCGGTGACAGGCCTGCTGGACAAGGGCTATCTGGCGCAGCGGGGGCACCTTATCGGCAACCGCTCCATGGGCGTCGCCCAGCCCGGCAACCCGCCACGGGCGCTGGCCAGGGGCCGGGACGCCACCCCGGAGCTGCCCTCCACCAGCCACATCTCCATCGTGGACAAGAGCGGCATGGCGGTGGCCATGACCAGCTCCATCGAGGATGGCTTCGGCTCGCGGCTGATGGTCAACGGCTACCTGCTGAACAACCAGCTCACCGACTTCTCCTTCACCTCGGTGGACGCCGCCGGCCTGCCGGTGGCCAACCGGGTGGAGCCCGGCAAGCGCCCCCGCTCCTCCATGTCTCCCCTGCTGGTGTTTGACAAGGCAAGCGGCGAGCTCGAGATGAGCCTGGGCTCCCCGGGAGGCTCGGCCATCATCAACTACGTGGGCAAGGCGCTGCTCGGCACCCAGGATTGGGGGCTCAACCTGCAGCAGGCCATCAACCTGCCCAATTTCGGCAGTCGCAACGGCCCCACCGAGCTGGAGCAGGGGCGCACGCCCGACGCCGTGGTACAGGGGCTCAAAGCCAGAGGGCATGAGGTCCTGCTTAACGAGCAGACCTCCGGGCTGCAGGGCGTCCAGCGCCATGCCGACGGCTGGCTGGGGGCCGCAGACCCCAGACGTGAGGGGGTCGCCAGGGGAGAGTGATGCCCCTTCAGCACCCTCGTTCACCATGGAGGAGGCCCGCCTCCTCCATGCCGTGTGCTCATAGCTGTTCTCCCTTGCCTCCCAATATCATCATCGATTGATTATTCCTGCCAATTTTTCTTTAACTGCACACTCATTTCACCCAATTGCAATGCATTAAAGATGCTTTTCATCAAAATCAACGCAAAAACTGGAACAGTGTTGCTCATGGCATATAAATGCATTACTTTTTAATAGAAACGGCATCTGTTGCCCTCAAGATTTCCCCTTGATACGGCCAACTTCTGTCTCTTTCGCCCCCTGCTCATTGACAGCTGCCCTCTTCGCCTTCGGGTGATCTGGTAGCCCCTGACTGCCATTAGCGAGGTGACGACATGGACCACTCACTCCCCCTTATCACCACCCTGGTAGGCGGCCTCGTGCTGGCCTACCTCTTCGGCATGCTGGCAAGCCGCCTGCGCATCTCCCCCATGGTGGGCTACCTCGCGGCCGGCGTGGTATGCGGCCCCTTTACGCCGGGCTATGTCGCCGACCTGCGGCTCGCCCCCGAGCTGGCCGAAATCGGCGTCATCCTGCTGATGTTTGGTGTCGGCCTGCACTTTTCCGTGAAAGACCTGCTGTCGGTGAAACACATCGCCATCCCGGGAGCCATCGTCCAGATAACCCTTGCGACCCTGCTCGGCCTTGGCCTCTCCCAACTGCTCGACTGGACCGTGACCGCCGGCCTGGTGTTTGGCCTGGCCCTCTCCACCGCCAGTACCGTGGTGCTGCTGCGCGCCCTGGAGAGTCGCGGCCAGCTCGACACCAACGAGGGACGCATCGCCATCGGCTGGCTCATCGTGGAGGATCTGGTGATGGTGCTGGCCCTGGTACTGCTCCCCATCCTCGCCAACCTGCAGCAAGGGGGCGAGGCACTGACCCCGGCCCAGGTGATGGCGGATATCGGCCTGACCCTGGCCAAGGTGGCTGCCTTCATCGCCCTGATGGTCATCGGCGGACGCCGCCTCATCCCCTGGCTGCTGGCCCGCACCGCCGCCACCGGCTCCCGCGAGCTGTTCACCCTGGCCGTCCTCTCCTGTTCTCTGGGCATCGCTTTTGGCGCCGTCAAGCTGTTTGGCGTCTCCTTTGCCCTCGGCGCCTTCTTCGCCGGCGTCGTGATGAACAGCTCCCATCTGAGCCACAAGGCGGCCAACGACACTCTGCCCCTGCAGGACGCCTTCGCCGTGCTCTTCTTCGTCTCCGTGGGCATGCTGTTCGACCCCGTCATCCTGCTGCGCGAGCCCCTGGCCGTGCTGGCCACCCTGTTCGTCATCGTGATCGGCAAATCCGTGGCCGCCTTCGCCATCGTGCGGCTCTTTGGCCACAGCCAGCGCACGGCGCTGACCATCTCCGCCAGCCTGGCCCAGGTGGGTGAGTTCTCCTTCATCCTGATGGGTCTCGGGGTCATGCTCGAACTGGTCCCCGGGGTCGCCCGGGATCTGGTGCTGGTCGGCGCCTGTTTCTCCATCGTGCTCAATCCGCTGGTCTTCAACCAGGTAGAGCGTTGGCTGAGGCGCCATCCCGAGCCACGCACCGATGAGTCACCTCACCTCTGCCCCTTGCAGGGCCATGTGGTGGTAGTGGGCGCCGACGAGATAGGCCAGCACCTCATTCGGCAGTTGCATGAACAAGGCAGGGAGATGGTGGTGATCGACACCGACGAGCGACTGCTGGCCCCCTGGCGCGCCATGGGGATCACCTGTCTGGCGGGCCATCCCATCCAGCAGGATCTGCTGACGGCGGCGCTGCCCAACGCCAGCTGGCTGCTGATCACCCTGGATGACAGCCTGCTGGCCGGTGAGATAGCCATCAGGGCGCAGGAATACGGCGCCCTGATGCGCATCGCCGCCTGTGCCCACCAGCACGAGGAGGTGCATCATCTGCGCGTGCGCGGCGTGCATCAGGTGGTCAAGAGCGAGGAGGAGGCTGCGCGGCGACTCTGTCACCTCGCCATGGAGATGGCCTGAAGCTCATCGGAAGTAACGAGTCCCCACGACGGGGCCAGACAAGAAGCCCGGGCCTGCTGCCCGGGCTTTTTGCATGACGGGGCGATACTGCCGTCCCCTCACAGCAGATCGTGCTTGTCCAGCAGGCGATAGAGGGTGGCCCGGGAGATGTCGAGCGTGCGGGCCACCTCCTCGAGCTGATCGGGGAAGCGGGCCAGCGTCCGTTGCAAGGCCTGACGCTCCGCCGCTTCGCGCACCGCCTTGAGCGAGCCGTCGAGCAGCAGGCTGTCCATGTTGGTCAGCTCCATGTCATCGGCTTCGATGAAGGGGCCGCTGCACATGACCACCGCCCGCTGAACCCGGTTGCGCAGCTCCCTCACATTCCCCGGCCAGCCATAGGACTGCATGGCCTGGCGCGCCTTGCGGGTGAAGCTGAGCACCCGCCCGCCCCGCACTTCCGCCAGAATGTCATCGGCAAGGAGCTGGATGTCTTCCGCCCGCTCGCACAAGGCCGGGGTGCGCAGGCGCACCACGTTGAGCCGGTAGTAGAGATCCATGCGAAATCCGCCGCTGGCCACCGCCTGCTCCACATCGATATTGGTGGCCGCGATGATCCGCACATCCACACGACGCGTCAGGTGGCTGCCCACCGCCTCTATGCACTGCTCCTGCAAGAAGCGCAGCAGGGTTGCCTGATCCTCCAGTGGCAACTCCCCTATCTCGTCGAGAAACAGGGTGCCGCCATCGGCGGCCTCTATCTTGCCTATCTTGTGGTGCTGTGCCCCGGTGAAGGCCCCCTTGACGTGGCCGAACAGCTCGGACTGGATGAGCTGATGGGGCATGGCCCCGCAATTGACCGCCACGAAAGGGCTCTCCTCCCCGAACGTGCTGTAGTGCAGCTCCCGGGCCACCAGCTCCTTGCCCGTACCGCTCGGTCCCGTCACCAGTACGGGCAGGCGGCAATGCTGCAACCGCACGATCTGGTCGCGCAACTGGCGGATGGGGGCGCTCTCCCCCTGGATGAAACGAAGCTGGGGTTGCAGTCGGGGGCGGTGTCGCCGGATGAGGCGCGCCATCCCCAGGGCATGTCCCAGGCTGTGGGAGAGCCTGTCTCTGTCCAGGGGAAAGGTGTGAAAATCATGAAAACAGGCTGCCAGCAAATTGCGAAGGGCTTCGCTGGCGAGACAGTCCCGCTGGATGAGGCCGATCCACAAGGCGCCGGAGTGCTGCGCAATCAGGTTGTAGAGGGCTTCGTGCTGCTGATGCTCGATCACCACCAGCACCAGGGGATAGTCCTTTTCCTGCAGTTTTTTCTCTGCCACCACCAGGGAGCTTGCCTGCTCCACCTGCCACTCGCCTTGTTCCAGCAGGCTTTCCAGTACGGCACATGAATTGATGAGCAACAATGCCGTTTCTGTCATAGGGACAACTCCTTGTTATCGCCACTGCACGAAGGAGTCTGACGACTTGTCCAGATAACTCCCTTTATCATCAAATGGCGCCATTTAATATGGCCAGACGATGATAACTATAAACCATCCCGCCTTTAGATTGATGGCACCACAATATTGAGACAGCCAAATTATCCGTGAGAAAAAATAAATCCATTGATAAATAAGCGCTTACTTCACGACATAATATGTCGCTCTCAACATTGAGACGTAAAAACAATTATATCAAATAAAAAACAACTAAAAATCATATGGTTGTAAATTGGCATGGTCGTTGCTCTCTCCAATAAGCCCTCCTGGCAGATGGAGACAGAACATGAAAATATATATTGCATTGGCAGCATTTCCTTTTCTGGCATTTGCCACCCCCTCAATGGCACAAAACCGGGTCGATCTCGGTGCTCAGGTATTGAGCAATATTCGTGGTTCCATGGGCGTCAATATGGTTGCCGGTAATAACAACCAGCAAGGCAATCTTGCCGCCATCGCCATTTCGGGTCCGGCAGTCATTCAATTTGGCCAGCTGAATCAATCCACCACCAATCTGAACGGCAGCCAGAGCGTCGCCATCCTGGGCTCGGCCCTGAGCCAGAACCGGGGACTGGTCGGCATCAATCAGGGGGCGGGTGAGGGCAACCAGCAACTGAACGCCTTCGCCCTGTCCCTCGATGACAGCGGCCTGGGTGTCGTAACCGACATCAATCTCAGCTCCAGCGTCGCGAAGACCCCAGGGGGAAAGCCCCCCGCCAACACCACTACCAGCATCTATCTGGATGACACCGCCCTCACGGGCAGCAAGGGGGTCATTCAGGTGAACCAGGTCACGGGACAGGGAAACCAGTCAGTCAACATGGTTTCCCTGCCCCTGGCTGGCGCAGTAACGGCATCCCCATGATGCCGCAGGGATAGGAAGCCAGGCCCGGGGGTATCAGCCGATGGGCATATCTTCCGCTGAAAGTTCAATGGAGAGACTCATTATGCGTGGACTTATTTATAGCTCATTAGCCGCCGCGGTCATCATGGCCATGTCGGGCACTGCATCCGCCGATTACCGCGGTGACAGAGATGAGACAGGGGCAACCTTGACCAAGAAGGTCAAGGCAGAGGTCGATGTGGAATACGAAGGCAGGGTCAATGTCGGCGGCTACATCAACGTCAACAAACTCGGCATGGCCGTCGTGGACAACCAGCAGTCCAGTTCCATGATAGGCACCGCCAATACAAGAACGGAGAACACGAGCAAGATCGACGGCTCGTTCAAGGGTGCATCCGGTAACATCGGCGCCAACGTCGCAGCCGGTGACTCCAACGTACAGGGCAACAGCGCTTCCCTGGCCGCCTATGACGAGGTCGATGCCGAGTTCATCATGGGTCGTGGTCAACAACAACATGGCGCCCCTGGCGGATCGTCGGATGCCGAGGTCTTCTCCACCCAGAGCGCCAGCAACAACTGGACGACCAATCACGGCCATCAGAACAAGGCCGGTGTGGGCGATGGGGCCTTCAAGGATGCCGCAGGCAACATCGGGGTCAACGTGACCTCGGGCTCGGGTAACGTCCAGGCCAACAACATGGCAGCCTCCGTGTCCACCGGCAACATGGCCGTGGCCACCGTGGCCAACAGCCAGAGCGTCTCCAAGAACATGACCGAAAACCAAAGCCTGAGTGCAACCAAGACGGTTGACAAGGCGGGTGTGTTCCTCGGTCTCAAGGCTTGGGGCGATTACGAGGGGGGCGGTACCGGTCATGATGTCAAGAAAGGACATGACCACGACAATGACAACGACAGGTACGGCAACAACAACCCGAAAGATGATGGCAAGTTCGAGTTCAAGGAAGAGGGTGACATCAAGCTCAGTGGGTACGCCGTCGGGTATATTCCCGTGGTCAACACCTACACCAGCCGCGAAACCTTCAACCGGGCAACCATCGATGGCGGCGCCTTCAACGGTGCCGTGGGCAACATCGGGGTGAACGTCTCCTCGGGGACCAACAACCTGCAAGCGAACAATCTCTCGCTGGCCGCAGGGTTTGCCAAGTAAGTCGATGCGAGGGGGCCCAGTGCCCCCTTTTTCCCTGACACTGGAGGTCTGAATGCGCTGGCTGTTGCTGTTGCTGTGCTGTCCTGCCGTCTGGGCAGGCTCGGTGCCACTGGGAGAGCATCTTCCGGCGCTGGGGGATCTCAACAAACCGGTGCAGAGCATTCTGGAGCGTCGGTACGCCAACATCGAGCGCCAACATACGGATTTCAGCTGCGGGGCCGCCGCCGTCGCCACCATCTTGCGCTACGCCTACGGCCATGCAACCAATGAACGCTGGGTCATGGATGGCATGCTTGCCATGGCAGACCCGGAGCAGGTCAAGCACTACGGCTTCTCCATGCTCGACATGAAGCAGTACCTGCAAATGCTCGGCATGCGGGTCAGAGGGTATCGACTGGGCGATGAAAAACTGCGCCAGGTGAGGGTGCCCACCATCGTCCTGCTCAACATTCGCGGCTATCAGCACTTTGCCGTGCTGCGGGCCATCGATCGCCACGATCGCGTCTATCTGGCAGACCCGGCCCTCGGCAACCGGGTGATCACGTTCAAGGAGTTCAAGGAGAGCTGGAACGGCATCCTCCTCGCCGTCATCGGCGCGGGCTATCGTCCCGATGCCCCCCTTGCCAACCCCTCTCCCCCGCTCTCTGTCAGAGGCAAGGATGGGCTCTTCGCCCCGGTCAATGAAACATCCCTGCTGGAATTCGGTTTTCAGCACAAAGAGCTAATGTGAGGTCATCATGAATACCCGACCCGCCCTATGCCTCCTCTGCAGCCTGGGTGGCATCGCCTCTCCGCTGCTGGCAGCACCGGACCCGCTGGCCCATCTGTCAGACCACTTTGCGCCCGAACTGGCGGACGGGGAGCTGGCCCACCTGCGCGGCCGCTATGTCAGCAGCCATGGCATCAGCTACTTCGGCATCGAGTTCATCTCGTCACTGACCACGGCCCAGGCCCAGCAGACGGCGGCCATGAATCTGGCGCTGAGCATTGTGCAAAACAAACCCAAGCTGGATGTGCGCGTCAAGGATGAGGTCAAGCCCGCGGCCACGCCCGCCAAGGAGGCCCAGGTGCAGGGGGCCGGGCTGGTACAGGTCGTTCAACTGGAGGGGAGCGGCAACAGCTCGGTCAACCAGACCGGTATTGAACTGACCACCCCCACCATGACGGGACACCTGGTTCAGGCGGGCAGCTACGAGCACCAGGGCGATCTGGGCACCGCCACCTATCGGGTCTCGGGGAATTATGCCGGCTTGCAACTACACTCTTCCGACGGCCGGGTCCTGCTGGAGCAGAGCCTGCGCGGTACCGACTTCAGCCGGGGGCTGCTGCAGTTCAACAAGGTCAGGGGGGATGGTTTGCAGACGCTCAATCAGACCCGCATCTGGTTTTCGCGCTGAGCACCGGTGAGCCCGGGGGCTGAACCATCAGAAAGGATGATAAACAACAAGGACGTATCCCGATGAAACAGTCTCGCATGCTGTTGATTGCCCTCGCCCCCTTCGCCTGCTGGGGGGCCACGGCCGAAGAGGAGGCCCTGCAACAACAGCTGGATCTCCTGCGCCAGCAACTGATCCAGCAAAACCAGGCCCTTCATCAGCTCCAGGCCCGCCTGGAGGCCGTCAAGGCCGCCGGTGCCACGACGGCAACCGCCGGAGCCGGGGCCGCCGTCGCCTCCACCCAGCAGGACGCCTCACGGCGCACGCCGGAAGTCGGCCGCAGTACCGAAGACCTGATGATCGAACAGCACAATGTGTTCGACCGCGCCCTGACCGTCGATGTGGGCCTCTCCTACCAGCACTACAACCGCAAGGATCTCGCCCTGCGCGGCTTCCTCGCCCTGGACGCCATCTTCCTTGGCGAAATCAACCTGGATCGGGTGCGCTCCGATCAGTGGACGGCGGATGTCATCACCCGCTACACCCTCAACGATCGCTGGCAACTGGAGCTGGCCCTCCCCTACATGTTCCGCAACACCAACTACCAGAGCACCGGCAAGGAGAACTCCAGCCGCGACTTTGAGGAGCAGAGCGTCAGCGATGGCGGTCTGGGGGATCTCAGCCTCGCCATCTACTACAGGGTCATGGCAGAGAGCGAGGATTGGCCGGATCTGGTGTGGAACTTCCGGGCCAAGGCGCCGACCGGCAAGGATCCTTACGGCATCGAGATCAACACCTCGGAATCGGGCAACCTGGTGACCCCCAAGGAGCTCGCCACCGGCAATGGGCTCTGGCAGCTCTCCACCGGCTTCTCCCTGGTCAAGACCATGGATCCCGCCATCCTGTTTGCCAGCCTCAACTATGGTCACAGCCTCAAGCAGGACTTTGACGATATCTCCTACCAGCCCGGCAACCAGCCCGGCAGCATCCAGCTGGGGGACTGGTATGAATATGGCCTGGGGGTCGCATTCGCCCTCAACGAACGCTTCAGCCTCTCCTTCAACATCAACCAGCGCGTCACCATGGAGTCCGAGCAGGGGTCTGAAGGCTTTGCCATGGAGAAGGTCACCGGCTCCGATGCCAACGCCGCCAGCTTTGGCATGGGGTCGACCTGGGCCATCACCGACAACCTCTCCATGGCGGTCAACTGGTCTGCCGGGCTCACCACGGATGCACCGGACTACACCATCGGGATCCGCTTCCCCTACCGCTTCTAGCCCTGTCAGGGCCCGGGCAGGTTGACGACAAAAAAACGAGGGAGGCATAACGCCTCCCTCTTCTTGTTGCCGCCAGCCTGCCTGGCGGGCCACCTTGTCATCACACCCCCAGTCGATCGCGCAGGGTGTACCAGGCGGCGCCGGCGGCGGTGAAGGGGATGCGCAGCAGGCGGCCACCCGGGAAGGGGTAGTGCGGCAGCCTGGCGAACGCATCGAAGCGCTCCGCCTGACCGCTCAGCACCTCGGAGAGCAGCTTGCCCGCCAGATGGGTACAGGTGACGCCGTGGCCGCTGTAGCCCTGCATGTAGTAGATGTTGTGACCGATGCGGCCAAACTGCGGCAGGCGCGACAGGGTGAGCAGGAAGTTGCCGGTCCAGGTGTACTCCACCTTGACGTCGGCCAGCTGCGGGAAAGTCTTGAGCATCTTGGGGATGATCAGCCGCTCGATGTCCGCCGGATCCCGCGCCCCGTAGACCACGCCGCCGCCATAGATGAGCCGGTGATCGCCGGAGGTGCGGTAGTAGTCGAGCAGGTAGTTGCAATCCTCCAGGCAGTAGTTTTGCGGCAGCAGCGAGCGGGCCCGCTCCTCCCCCAGCACCTCGGTGGCGATCACCTGGGTGCCGCAGGGCATGCTCTTGCCGGCGAGCTCGGGCACCAGGTTGCCGAGATAGGCGTTGCCCGCCACCACCACGAAGCGCGCCTTCACCGCCCCCTTGGCGGTCTTGACCAGGGCGGGTTGACCCGGGGTGATGCTGGTGACGGCGGACTGCTCGAAGATAAGCCCCCCCTGCATGCGGATGGCTTCCGCCTCCCCCAGCGCCAGGTTGAGGGGATGGATATGGCCGCCGCTCTTGTCCAGCAGGGCGCCGACGTAGCGATCGCTCGCGACCACCTCGCGCACCCCGTCGGCATCGAGCAGCTCCAGCTGGTCGTTGCCCCACTTCTGCCAGCGCTCATATTGCGCCTTGAGTTCGTGAAGCTGCTTCTCGGTCTCGGCGGCAAAGACCCCGCCCTCCTGCAGATCGCACTGGATGTTGTAGCGTTTGATCCGCTCGCGGATGATCTGGCCCCCCTCAAACAGCATGGAGCCGAGCAGCCTGGCCTGATCCGGCGGGCAGTTCGCTTCGATGGTGTCGATGTCGCGGCTGTAGGAGTTGACGATCTGGCCGCCGTTGCGGCCGCTGGCGCCAAAGCCGACCCTGGCCGCCTCCAGCACCACCACCTTGTACCCCTTCTCCACCAGATGCAGCGCACTGGAGAGGCCGGTGTAGCCTGCGCCTATGACGCAGACGTCGCACTCCAGCTGCTCGGTGAGCGTGGGATAGGGCGCGTGTTTGTTGGCACTGGCTGCGTAGTAACTCTTTACATGTTCGGTCATGATCCCTGTTTCCTTACCGGTTCGTTTCCAACACAACGGGTTGTTCACATTAAAAGCTGGCCGGGGTGTGGGCGCTGACAATGCGGCAGACCTGCCCCGAGGGATTGCTGAAACTGTGGGGCTCGCCGGTGTCGATGACATAGCTGTCCCCGGCGCACAGTTCATAGGTCTGGCCGGCCAGGGTCAGCAACACCGACCCTTCCAGCACGGTGCCCACCTCTTCCCCCTGATGCTTCACCACGCCGCCGGTGTCGGTGCCGGGGGCATAGGTCTCCAGCATGAAGCCGAGCTGGCGCCGATTGTTGCCGTTGTGCACCAGCTTCATGGAGACCCCCTGGCTGCCGAGCTCGATGAGCTGCTCCGCCTTGATCACCACGCTGGGCGTGCTAGCCACCTCCTCTTCGGCGAAGAAGCGCGACAACGGCAGCTCGTAGACGCTCAACAGCTTTTGCAGGGAGGCCACCGAGGGGCTCACCTTGTTCTGCTCTATCATGCAGATGGCGCCGTGGGTCAGGCCGCTCAGTTCCGCCACCCGGCGCTGGGAGAGCCCGAGCTCCCTGCGGATCCGGGCAAGCCGCTCCCCCATGTTTCTCTCGTGCTCCGCCAGGGGGTTGTCCGTCATGGTCCGCCACCGGACCTCGCCACGGGATTGCTCCATCGCCCACCTCCTTCCATGGTCATTCGAATACCTGGGGCCGACTGGTCAATATAGTGAGTCAGGAACGTCAGCCCCGTTCACTATCCTGCACAACCCAGAGCGTTCATTATTTTGCACACCCTGCGCAATGAAAACCGCTACAATCGCGCTCACAGCCCCATTTCTAGCATGTGGCGCCCAGTTCACTCAAATATATTTAACACTTGAAAAACATTTCGGCTCATTTTATGGTCGTTACGTGCTTATTATTCTATACGGCGGTGCCCACATAAACGCGCCACCCAGACCCACTATCGAGGCCCCTTACATATGTCAGCATCACAACCTGCTCTCTCCCTGATCAAATCCCTGGCCTATGTCGACGGCCGCTGGTGCGAGTCCCTGGGCGGGCGCCGGTTCGAGGTCCTGAACCCGGCCACCGGCCAGGTCATCACCCAGGTGCCCGACATGGACGGGGAGGATACCCGCCTCGCCATCGCGGCCGCCCACGCGGCGCAACCCGCCTGGGCGGCCCTCACCGCCAAGGAGCGCAGCAGCAAACTCTACGCCTGGTTCGAGCGCATCATGGCCAACCAGGAGGAGCTCGCCCGCATCATGACCTGCGAGCAGGGCAAGCCGCTGGCGGAAGCCAAAGGAGAGGTGGCTTACGGCGCCAGCTTCATCCAGTGGTTCGCGGAAGAGGGCAAGCGTGCCTATGGCCGCACCATCCCTGGCTTCTCCGCCGATCGGCGCCTGGCCACCATCAAGCAGCCGGTGGGGGTCGTGGCCGCCATCACCCCCTGGAACTTCCCCATCGCCATGATCACCCGAAAGGCGGGTCCGGCGCTGGCCGCCGGTTGCACCATCGTCATCAAGCCCGCCGCCGAAACGCCCCTCTGCGCCCTGGCGCTGGCGGTACTGGCGGAGCAGGCGGGCATTCCCGCCGGGGTCATCAACATCGTCACCTCCCATCAGGCGAGCGCGGTGGGCAACGAGCTGTGCAGCAACCCCGTGGTGCGCAAGCTCTCCTTCACCGGCTCCACCCGCATCGGCAAACTGCTGATGCGCCAGTGCGCCGACACCATGAAGCGCCTCTCCCTGGAGCTTGGCGGCAACGCCCCCTTCATCGTCTTTGACGACGCCGACCTCGACGCCGCCGTGGCCGGGGCCCTGGCGTCCAAATACCGCAACGCCGGCCAGACCTGCGTCTGCGCCAACCGCATCCTGGTGCAGGCCAGCGTCTATGACGCCTTCGCCGAGAAGCTCGCAGCCGCGGTCAAGGCCTTCAAGGTCGGGGACGGCATGGGCGAGGGCGTCCAGATCGGGCCCCTCATCAACCCGGCCGCCGCCAGCAAGGTGGCCGAGCTGGTGCAGCAATCGGTCGCCGCCGGTGCCCGGGTGCTGGTGGGGGGCGACGCCCACCCCGCCGGTCCCCTCTTCTATCACCCCACCATCCTGACCGGGGTCACCCGGGGCAACCCCATTCTGGACGAGGAGATCTTCGGGCCCGTCGCCCCCCTGGTGCGCTTTGAGACGGAAGCCGAGGCCATTGCGCTTGCCAACGACACCCCCTATGGCCTGGCCGCCTACTTCTATGGCCGCGACATCGCCCGGGTGTGGCGAGTGGCCGAGGGGCTCGAATACGGCATGGTGGGGATCAACGAGGGGATCATCTCTACCGAACTGGCCCCCTTTGGCGGGATCAAGGAGTCGGGGCTGGGCCGGGAAGGGGCGGCCGAAGGGCTGGAGGAGTACCTGGAGACCAAATACCTCTGCTTTGGCGGCATTCGCTGAGGGAAATGAAAGGGCTATCGCATCGTTAAAACAGATGCGTTATGACGCAGCCTATCGCTTTTACAGATAGAAAGAGGGGGTCGCCGGTCACGACCGAGCGCCTTGTGGGCCCTGAGGGTACGCCCGGGGCCCCCTTTTGCGAACAGGCCGCCCTGCCCGAGGGCAGTTGGCGGCACACATATGGCCAGATGGCACAGGAACAGCGGGGGCCCATGCCCCTCAGGGAGGAAAGATGAGTCATTCAAGCAACAACCAGCAGTGGCAGGCCCGCCGCGAAGCGGCCGTGGTCCAGGGGGTCGGCACCCTGCTGCCGGTCTTCATCGACCGGGCGCACAACGCCGAGCTGTGGGACGTGGAGGGCAACCGCTACATCGACTTTGCCTCCGGCATCGCCGTGCTCAACACCGGCCACAACCACCCCAAGGTGGTGGCGGCGGTGCGCGAGCAGCTCGAGAAGTTCAGCCACACCTGCTTCCAGGTCACCCCCTACTCCGGCTATATCGAGCTGGCGGAGAAGTTGAATGCCCTGGTGCCCGGCCCCACCCCCAAGCGCACCCTCTTCCTCTCCACCGGCGCCGAGGCGGTGGAGAACGCCATCAAGATCGCCCGCGCCCACACCGGTCGCAGCGGCACCATCGCCTTCAAGGGGGGCTTCCACGGCCGCACCATGATGGGCATGGCCCTCACCGGCAAGGTGGTGCCCTACAAGACCGGCTTCGGCCCCTTCCCGGGGGAGGTCTATCACCTCCCCTTCCCCGCCGATTACCTGGGAGTGAGTGAAGACGATGCCCTGGCCGCGCTGGATCTCTGCTTCAGCGCCGACATCGAACCCACCCGGGTGGCCGCCATCATCATCGAGCCGGTGCAGGGGGAAGGGGGCTTCTACCCCGCCTCCGCCAGCTTCATGCAGCGCCTGCGCCAGGTGTGCGACCAGCACGGCATCCTGCTCATCTGCGACGAGATCCAGACCGGTTTCTGTCGCACCGGCAAAACCTTCGCCACCGAATACAGCGGTGTCGAACCCGACATCATGACGCTGGCCAAGAGCCTGGCCGGCGGCTTCCCGCTCTCTGCCGTGGTGGGCAAGAGCGAGGTGATGAACGCCGCCAAGCCCGGTGGCCTGGGGGGCACCTATGCGGGCTCCCCCATCGCCTGCGCCGCCGCCCTTGCAGTGCTGGAGGTGATCGAGGAGGAGCGCCTGAACCAGAAGGCCCTGGCCCAGGGGGAGCAGATCAAGGCACGCCTGCACCAGCTGGCGACACGGTTTGACTGCATCGGCAACATCCGCGGCCCCGGCGCCATGGTGGCCATGGAGCTGGTGAAGGAGGGGGATGCCGCCAGACCGGACCCGGATCTCACCAAGCGGCTGGTGGCCGAGGCGGGCAAGCGGGGGCTGGTGCTGCTGGCCTGCGGCGTGCGTGGCAACGTGATCCGTTTCCTCGCCCCCCTGACCGCCCCGGCAGCCATCGTCGACGAGGGGCTCGACCTGCTGGAGCAGGCCCTGTCCACCTCCCTGGCCTGATCCGGAAGACCGCGTTCGCCCACGTGCAAAAAAATGCGTTTTTGCTCCCTTGATATGCTTGTCAAGGGGGCATCACGAATGCACAATGCGCCGCCGTATTCAAGGACCGTCCGCTCATCGGAGCCCGGTTCTTTTTTTGCGCCAAACAAATCCATAACGAGGCCGGAACAGACCGGAAATGATAACGAGGTGGCACGCCATCTCACGACACCCGCTTCTTAGTGAGGAACTCCATGGGGCATATCATCGCTTTCCTGCCGGCCCGCGCCGGTCTGCGCCATCCGTCCGCATCCCGGACTGGCGCCCCCACCGTGCAGGATGACCTCACCGTCAGCCTGATCCCGTCAACCTGCCTGCGGGGGATCGCCTGATGCACCCGCACCCCGCCGGTCTGAAAAAAAGCCTGAAACTCTGGCACGTGGTCATCATGGGGCTGGCCTATCTCACCCCCATGGCGGTGTTCGACACCTTCGGCATCGTCACCGAAATCACCGAAGGCCATGTGCCGACCGCCTACCTGCTCGCCCTCATCGGCATGCTGTTCACCGCCATGAGCTACGGCCACCTGGTGCGCAAGTTCCCCTCGGCAGGCTCCGCCTACACCTATGCCCAGAAGGTGTTCCACCCCTATGTGGGTTTCATGGTGGGCTGGGTCTCCCTGCTCGACTACATGTTCATGCCCATGATCAACATGCTGCTGGCCAAGATCTACATGGAGGCCCTCTTCCCCGGCGTGGCCCCCTGGACCTACATCCTGGCCCTGGCCGCCGTCATGACCTTCCTGAACCTGCGGGGCATCAAGCTGGTGGCGAACTTCAACAGCCTGATCGTCATCATGCAGTTCAGCATCATCGCCGTCTTCATCGGCCTCATCGCCTGGGGCGTGAGCCACGGCGAGGGGCTGGGCACGGTGGCGAGCAGCCGCCCCTTCTTCTCCGAGCAGATGCACATCCATCCCCTGCTGACCGGCGCCTCCATCCTCTGCCTGTCGTTCCTCGGGTTTGACGCCATCACCACCCTATCGGAGGAGACCCCGAACGCGGATCGGGTGATCCCCCGGGCCATCGTGCTCACCGCCCTCATCGGCGGCGTGCTCTTCATCTCCGTCTCCTACTTCCTGCAGCTCTTCTTCCCGGACATCTCCCGCTTCCAGCAGCCGGATGCGGTGCTGCCGGAGATCGCCCTCTATGTGGGCGGCAAGCTGTTCCAGGCGGTGGTGCTGGTCTGCACCACGGTGGCGGTGCTCGCCTCGGGGCTCGCCTCCCACGCCGGGGTGTCGCGCCTGCTCTACGTGATGGGCCGGGATCGCGCCCTGCCGAGCCGCGTCTTCGGCTACATCCACCCCACCTGGCAGACCCCGGCTCTCAACGTGCTGCTGGTGGGCATGCTGGCCCTCTCGGCGGTGGCCTTCGATCTGGAGATGGCGCTGGCGCTCATCAACTTCGGCGCCCTGGTGGCCTTCACCTTCGTCAACCTGGCGGTGATTGCCCACTTCTATCTCAGGCTGGGTCACAACAAGACCCTGAAGGATCACCTGCTGTTCCTCGCCCTGCCCCTGTGCGGCGCCGCCTGCATCGGGGTGCTCTGGCTCAACCTGGAGCCCGCCTCCTTCGAGCTGGGGCTGATCTGGGCCGCCCTCGGTGCCATCTACCTGCTGCTGCGCCTCACCGTGTTCCGGGTCCGCCTCGGCCGCCCCGAGCAGGACGCCTCCTGAGCGAAACCGGCGCCCCCAGGGCGCCGGTTTCGCATGGCGGCAAAGCAGGGCGCCAGCTGATGACAAGGTTGTCATCGACTTTCCGGCAGCGGTGGCGAAGTGATCGCTCACGGGGGGAACAAATTCCCCGCTGGCGGCCTTTTTCGCTTGTCTCCTCCCCCCCCCTGAGGGCACAATACGGCGCCCCTTGAGAGCCGATGTTTCAACAACATCGGTTCTTTGCTTTTCTGGGGCACACCACCATTCACCAAGAGGCCGGCCATGTGCCGGAATTGATACCCAGATTGCCAAGCAATCTCCCGACGTTGTGAGGAAAAACATGGGGCATTTCACTGCTTTCCTGCCGGTCCCCGCCGGCGTGCGCCACGCATCTGTGCCACAGATGGGCGCCCCCTGTGTCCAGCGACGCGTTCCCGCGTCCCTGATCCCGTCCCATTTCGCCCACGGGGCCTGTGCAGAGGAGAAAGCGTGATGGCCGGTGCCAAGCTGCTCAAGACCCTCACCCTGTTCCAGGTCGTGGTGATGGGTCTGGCTTACCTCACGCCCATGGCGGTATTCGATACCTTCGCCATCGTCGGTGACATCACGGATGGTCGCGTGGCCACCGCCTACCTGCTGGCGCTCGGCGGCATCCTGCTGACCGCGTTCAGCTACGGCCACCTGGTGCGCCGCTTCCCGTCCGCAGGCTCCGCCTACACCTATGCCCAGAAGGTGTTTCACCCCTACGTGGGCTTCATGGTGGGCTGGTCTTCCCTGCTGGACTACATGTTCATGCCGATGATCAACATCCTGCTGGCCAAGATCTACCTGACCGCCATGTTCCCCACCGTGGAGCCCTGGATCTTCATCTTCGGTCTGGTGACCGTGATGACCTTCCTGAACCTGCGCGGCATCAAGCTGGTGGCGAACCTCAACGGCTTCATCGTCTTCATCCAGATCGCCATCATCGTCACCTTCCTCGGCCTCATCGCCTGGGGCCTGAGTCACGGTGAAGGGGCCGGCACCCTGATGAGCAGCCGTCCGTTCCATGTGGAGTCTGCCAGCATGCTGCCGCTGTTTACCGGCGCCACCATCCTCTGCTTCTCGTTCCTGGGCTTCGACGGCCTGAGCTC
Organism: Aeromonas sp. R5-1; assembly: GCF_040908265.1. Lineage (NCBI taxonomy): Bacteria > Pseudomonadati > Pseudomonadota > Gammaproteobacteria > Aeromonadales > Aeromonadaceae > Aeromonas > Aeromonas sp. R5-1. The sequence goes on along the minus strand of NZ_JBFODJ010000092.1, from coordinate 31,835 downwards.
CCTCTCCGAAGAGACCCCGAATGCCGGCAAGGTGATCCCCCGTGCCATCGTGCTGACGGCCCTCATCGGCGGCATCATCTTCGTCACCGTCTCCTACAGCCTGCAGCTCTTCTTCCCGGATCTGGCCCGCTTCAAGGAGCCGGACGCCGTGCTGCCGGAGATCGCCCTCTACGTGGGTGGCACCCTGTTCCAGAGCGTGGTGCTGGTGTGCACCACCGCGGCCGTGCTCGCCTCCGGCATGGCGGCCCACGCCGGCGTGTCGCGCATCCTCTACGTGATGGGGCGCGATCGCATGATCCCGGAGCGGGTGTTCGGCTATATCCACCCCACCTGGCGCACCCCGGCCATCAACGTGCTGCTGGTGGGGGCCCTGGCCCTCTCCGCGGTCTCCTTCGATCTGGACATGGCCCTGGCCCTGGTGAACTTCGGCGCCCTGGTGGCCTTCACCTTCGTCAACCTCTCGGTGATCGGCCAGTTCTGGGTGCGCGAGAAGCGCAACAAGAGCCTCAAGGAGCACCTGCTGTTCCTGGTGCTGCCGCTGCTGGGGGCCGCCACCATCGGCGCCCTCTGGATCAACCTGGAGCAGAGCTCTCTGGAGCTTGGCCTCATCTGGGCGGGGATCGGGGTCACCTACCTCTTCCTGCGCCTCGCCGTGTTCCGCATCCCCTTCCGTCAGTACGAGGAAGCGGCCGACGGCCAGTAAGGCGGCACACACGCCCAAACAGAAGGGGAGCCCATGGCTCCCCTTCTTGCATTCAGACGTCCGGTGCGCGGACCCTCACCCCTGATTGAGCACGGCCGTGGCGGCCGCCTTGACCGGATCCCTGGTCACGGCGTTGACATCCTTGCGGGTCTGGTTGACCTTGTCCTGCGCCTGCTTCACACCGGCACTCTGCTTGTTCAGGGCCGCATTGGTGTGCTGCCTGGTCTCTTTCAGTCCCGCCGTCTTCTTGTCCAGCACGTCCGTGGTGTGTTTCTTCACCTCGGCATTGGCCTTCTCCTTCTGCTGGCGCACCAGCTTGTCGGCATCGCAGTTGCCCTTGACCCCCAGGGTGGCGTTCATCGCCTCGTTCCTGACCGCCTTGTCGAGGTTGCACTCGGACTTGAACACGCTGGCCTGCGCACCGGCAGACAGCAGACCCAGGGAGAGGCACAAAACCCATGCACGCATCATCACTTCCTCAGTTTCAAGACAGGAAAGTCCGGCAGCATATAACCCTGGGATCCCAGTGCAAGGGCGGGGGCCGGTGATGAGCCGGATGGCGTCATATCGGCGTTTGCTCCGACACCTTTTGTCTGCGACGCCACCTGCCGCCCTGTCACCAAAGCATCATAAAAGTGTCACGTTGTCATATTTCTGTCATGGAGCCTTGTTGTAATGCGCCCGTCCATTTTCAACGCAGAACGACCCCAAGAGGCCATATGCACAGCACCGCATCTTCCGCACCCCAGCAGATCCGTCGTCCCGGCCCCCTGTTCAACTGGCTCGCGGTGATCACGCTGATCTACCTGATCCTGGTCGCCGTTGGCGCCGTCTCCCACGGCTTCAAGGGCTTCTCCGGCGGCGCCGAGGGCGCGGCCCAGATCTTCGCCTTTGCCAACAACCCCTTCGTCGCTCTGCTGCTCGGCATCCTGGCCACCGCCCTGGTGCAATCCTCCAGCACCGTCACCTCGGTGATCGTCGGTCTGGTGGCAGGGGGCCTGCCCATGGTCATGGCCATCCCCATGGTGATGGGGGCCAACCTCGGCACCACCATCACCAACACCATCGTCTCCCTGGGGCACATCCGGGACAGAGGCGAGTTTCGCCGCGCCTTCGCCGCCGCCACCGTGCACGACTTCTTCAACCTGCTGGCGGTCTTCATCTTCCTGCCCCTGGAGCTGATGTTCGGTCTGCTGCAAAAGAGTGCGGAAGGGATTGCCAGCCTACTGCTGGGCTCCGCCGACATGTCGATGAAGGGGATGGATTTCATGAAGCCCCTCATCTCCCCGTCCCTGGATCTCATCGACGGTGCCGTCGCCTTCCTGCCGGGCAAGGGGGGCGCCATCGCCACCATTCTCATCGGGATTCTGCTCATCCTGTTCTGCGTCACCTCCCTTGGCAAGGTGCTGCAACAGGTCATGGTGGGCCGTGCCAAGGAGCTGCTGCACAAGGCCCTGGGCCGTGGTCCGCTCACCGGCATCGCCTCCGGCACCCTGGTCACCGTGATGGTGCAGTCCTCCTCCACCACCACCAGCCTGATGATCCCCCTGGCGGGAGGCGGCGTGTTCAGCACCCGCCAGCTCTATCCCTTCACCCTGGGGGCCAACATCGGCACCACCATCACCGCCCTGCTGGCCGCCACCGCCATCAGCGGTGCCGGTGCCCAGCTCGCCCTGACCATCGCCCTGGTCCACGTGCTGTTCAACCTCTTCGCCGTGGTGCTCATCTACGGGGTGCCCTTCCTGCGGGAGCTGCCCATCAAGGCCGCCGAAGCCCTGGCCCGGGTCGGCAGCGAGAACAAGCTGCTGGCGCTGGGTTACGTGGCCGGGCTCTTCTTCGCCCTGCCCGCCCTGATGATGGTGGCCGTCAAGTAACCCCGCGCGGGGGCACTCAGCTGCCCCCGCCCCCTTGCCCGCCAGGTCACATCCCGGGGCGCCTCCCCTCGCCCTCTCCCCCTGGCTGGGATAAGATGCCCCCTCACTCGCACTCTGATTTCAAGGAACAGGAAAACCCGATGAAATTCATTCTGATAGCCCTGCTGATCGCCGGCGCCGCCTACTACTTCTACTCCAGCAGCAACAACCGGAAGCTGGCGGAAGAGAACGTGCGCAAGGGGGCCGAGTTCCTCGCCAGCAACCAGGAAAAACCCCTGGTGACCACCACCGCCTCCGGCCTGCAGTACGAAGTGCTGACCCCGGGCACCGGCACCGTTCACCCCACCGCCACCAGCAAGGTGAAGGTGCACTACGAGGGCAAGCTGCTGGACGGCACCGTGTTCGACAGCTCCGTCGCCCGTGGCGAGCCCATCGAGTTCGGCCTCAACCAGGTGATCAAGGGGTGGACCGAAGGGGTGCAACTGATGGTGGAAGGGGAGAAGACCCGCTTCTACATCCCCGCCAACCTGGCCTATGGCGATCGTGCCGCCGGCAAGATCCCGCCGGGCTCAGTCCTCATCTTCGACGTGGAGCTGCTGGGCATTCAATAAACCCGCCCGGGGCCCGCGTTGATCTTGGCGGTGGCGCTGCGGGCATCCCGTCAGGGGCCACGTCCGACGGACCCTGATCACAACGCCGGCGCACTGCGCCGGCGTTGTCGTTTCTGCCCCAGTCTCCCTCGCCCTGATGCCATACTATCAACCAAAAGTGAAGAGTGCTTATCCATAAAGCCTGATTGTTAACCCATTAATAGGGGCAGATAATGACCACATCGTCAGCGGCATGTCGCCCTGGCCTCGGGTTGTCGGTGCGCCGCGCGCATCGGCACAACGCATATGGAGTCTGTCATGTCTATCGCCCCTGTCTGGTTCATCTCCCACGGCGCCCCGGATCTGGTCCTGCGCGATCAGCCCGCGACCCGGTTCCTGAAGCAACTGCGCCTCGAGGGTGCCAGAGGGCTGGTGGTGATCTCGGCCCACTGGTTCAGCCGAAGCGAGCTGCAGATCAACGTCGAGCCCAGCCCGGCCCTGATGTACGACTTCTACGGCTTCCCCGAGCCCCTCTACCAGATCCGCTGGCCCGCGACGAGCCCGCAATGGTTGCAGGAAGCGGTGAGCGATCAGCTGCTGCTGGCCGGCCTGCCCGCCACCCCGGTGCGCCGCGAGCTGGATCACGGGGTCTGGTCCCCCCTCTCCCTGATGGATCCGGACAGTGAACTCCCCCTGGTGCAGATCGCCATCCCGGCCAGCTTCACCCCGGCCCAGCTGTGGCAACTGGGGGAGGCATTGCAGGGGCTGCGCGAGCAAGGGATCGGCATCCTCGCCTCCGGCGCCATCACCCACAACCTGCGTGCCCTCGGGCCGGACGGCTCGCCGGTTCCCCAGTGGGCCAGTCAGTTTGCTCGCTGGCTGGAGCAGACCATGGCAGAGGGAGACAGGGGGGCGCTGGAAGATTACCGGGCCCGGGCGCCGGGCGCGGTGGAATCCCATCCCCACGACGATCACCTGCGCCCCCTGTTTGTGGCGCTCGGCGCGGCGGGGGCCGACAGACCCCGAAAGCTGCACGACAGCTGGGATTACGGCAGCCTCTACATGGGGGCCTACCAGTTCGGTTGAGGGCGGGGCGGCCAGGCCGCCCTGCTTGACGTGCTCTCGCCGACGCGCGTGGAGAAATAGCGGACTCGTTATAGCCATTTTCCGGTAGAATGGCCGCCATTGGATGAGGCTTGGCAGGGATGGCTGTCGCGTCGGGTGGCTAGATGAACCTATATCGAACACTGATCCTGCTCTGTCTGCTCTGCCTTCAACCTGTGCAGGCCCTGACCCTGCACAGCGCTACGATCCCGCCCCGCTGCCTCCCCGCTGGTCGGAGGGGGAGCTCGGATGGCTGCGCCAGCAGTCCCAACTGCGGGTCGGCATCCTGCAAGAGGACTACCGCCCCTTCACCATGATCGCTCGCCAGCGCGTCGAGGGGCTCAGTGCCGACTACATCGACCTGCTGGCCCGGATGCTGGACAAACCCGTTGCCCTGAGCGCCTTCCCCGACAAGGCGCACCTGCTCCGTGCCCTGGCACGGGGGAGATACACCTCGCCAGCCTCGGCAATCTCACCCTGGCGGACAGTGACACCCGGGCGATCCGCCTGAGCAACCCCTATTTCAGCAGCCCCCTCGCCTTCTCCGTGCCCAGACGTTATCGGGGGGCACTGCTCACACCGGGACAGCGGGTAGCCGCCGTCCGGGATCAGATAGACAGGGCGCGCTTTGGCCGCTACTACTCCACTCTCACCCTGGTGACCTATCCCTCCAACATGGAGGCGTTCGATGCGGTCTTCTTCGGCCGCGACGACATCCTGCTGGGGGATGCCCACGCCACCCACTACCTCAACAGCGAACGCTTCGACAACCTTCGCCAGCGGGGCGAGGCCCCGCCCGATCTGGCGCCTGCCGAATTCCGCTTTGCCGTCCCGGCCACCGAGCCCGCCCTGCTCAGCCTGGTCAACCGGGGGCTGGCGGCCATCGACGACCGGGCGCGCAACACCCTCTTCACCCAGTGGAACGGGCCCATCCGCGACATGAACGAGCGAAGCGCCGATCTCTATGATGCCGCCGAGCGGGCCTGGATGCGGCAAGCGCCCCCCATCAGGGTGTGGCTGATGGACAACCTCTACCCCTATGGCGCCCTGGATCATGACGGCCAGCTGGTCGGCATGACGGTGGACATGCTGGACAAGATCCGCACACGCACCGGCCTCACCTTCGAGTTCGTGCGGGCAGACTCCGAGCGTCAACTGGCAAAAGCCATGCAGTCAGGCGCCATCGACCTCATCGGCGCCATCTCCCAGCAGGTGGCTGAACACTACGGGCTGCGCACCTCGGTGCCCTACGCCACCGACAACATCTATGTGATCCTCACCCGCCAGGAGGAACAAGGGATCGACACCATCCGGAGTCTGGCGGGCAAGACGGTGGCGATGACGCACCATGTGCCCCTCGCACAGAGACTGGAGGGCAGCCGCATCACCCAGGTGGAGAGTGCCGCAGAAGCGATGGAGGTGCTCGCCCAGGGACAGGTGGATGCCGCCATCGTGCCCCTCTATTTTGCCCGCCATGCGCTGGACAATGATCCCCAGAGCCCGCTGCGCATCGCCGGCCCCGCCGATGACGAACCAATCCGGATGGGGTTTGCCAGCCTGCCCGGACAGGGGATGCTGATGGGGATCCTCGACAAGACCATCCTCGCCATCCCCCCCAACGAGCTCGCCATGATGAGTTACGAGTGGCGCAACCGCAAACTGCCGGTGCCCGGCTTCATGGATCGCCACGCCCACATCGTCTACCTGGTGTTCGTGGGGCTCCTCACCCTGGCGCTGGTGCTGCTCTATCGCAACCGCATGTTCAAGCGGATGGCTAGCGCCGAGCAGGCTTCCCGCCAGCAACTGGAGGCCCATGTCAGGTTCATCCGGGCACTGGGGGAGAGCCTGCCCCACCCCATCGTCGTGCGGGACAAGAGCGGCAAGGTGCTGCTGTGCAACAGCAAATACCTGACCCAGCTCGGCGCCGAGCCAAAGGCCATCCTGGGTCAGCCCTTCGCCCAGGGGCTGTCAGGGGTGCTCGATGCAGGCAGCATCGCCGTGCTGGAGCAGGACTTTGCCAGGGTATTGCAGGAGGGGCAGCCCATCTTTGCGGATCGCCTCTTCCATCACAGGGGAACCCAGAGCGACATCTATCACTGGATGGTGCCCTATTTCGACGGGGAGGGGGCCATCAGCGGGGTGATCGACGGCTGGATAGACATCACGGACCGCAAGCGGCTGGAAGAGGCGCTGCGCGAGGCCAAACAGCAGGCCGACAGCGCCAGCCGCGCCAAGAGCGACTTCCTCGCCACCATGAGCCACGAGATCCGCACCCCCATGAACGCCATCCTCGGCATGCTGGAGCTGGCCACCGAGGATCCCGCTCTCAGCCGTCACAGCGGCGAGCTGCTGCGCATCGCCGCCGACTCCGCCAACGGCCTGCTGGATCTGCTGGGGGACAGCCTGGATATCGCCTCCATAGAAGCGGGCCAGATGACCCTGACGCCCACCCCCTGCGATCTCGCCCCCCTGCTCTCGTCCGTCACCCGGGTCTTTGCGGGCATGGCCGAGCAGAAGGGGCTGATCTATGAGGTCAGGCTGCCCGACACCCCCATGCCAAGGGTGCTGATCGATCCCCTTCGCCTGCGCCAGATCCTCTTCAATCTCATCGGCAACGCCATCAAGTTCACCGAGCAGGGCCGGGTCGCCATCACCGCCACCCTGACCGGGGGCGAGCAGCCTCCTGTGCTGCACCTCACCATCACCGACACCGGAGCCGGCATTCCCGCGGACAAGCTGCCCCGGCTCTTCACCCCCTTCTATCGCGCCCACGGCCAGGGCCAGTTCCCAGGCAGCGGGCTGGGCCTCAATATCGCCCGCATCCTGTGCCAGATGATGGGGGGGGAGATAGCCGTTTACAGCCAGGTCGGCGAAGGCACCCGGCTCGAGATAAGGCTGCCCCTCACGCTCGCCCAGCAACCCCCCGCCCCGATCACGGCAATCCCGGCGCCCCAGCCCCACCAGGCTCAACCCCTCCCCCATCGGCTGCATATCCTGGTGGTCGATGACAATCACGCCAACCAGATCCTGCTGCGCCAGCAGCTCAAGCACCTGGGACACGACGTCAGTGTGCGCAGCAATGGCCTGGAGGCCCTGCGCGCCCTCGCCAGCCACCCCTTCGATCTGGTCATCACCGACTGCCAGATGCCGGTGATGGACGGCTTCGAGCTGACCCGCAGCCTGCGTGCCCTTGGCCATGGCCTGCCCGTCTGGGGCTTCACCGCCCATGCCCAGCCTCGCGAGCGGGAGCTTTGCCTCGCCGCCGGCATGAACGACTGCCTGTTCAAGCCCATCGGCCTCGCCCGTCTGCGCGCGGCGCTGGCCACCCTTGGGCCAGTGCCCTGAGTACCGCCAGCCCTTCCTCCCGTCATGTCGCACGGGCGCGGCTGAGAGTGCGGCTGAGAATGCGGCATAAAGGGTCGCCCACAGGGACAAGAGACAACGTGGACCAGCCATGGATACAAGGCCGGTGGCGGTTCGAGCCCCATAAAAAAACCGACACCAGGGTGTCGGTTTTTTTATATCGGGAGGTGCGCCCTGCCTGTCACGCCAGTCTGGCGCCGGGTGAAGCGGGCGTCACGGGGAGGATCAGTAGAAGATCCGCTCCCCTCGCTCGCTCATCTTGAGCCAGACCGGCTTGGTGCTGGTCTTGCTCCAGATCCGGTGCAGGTAGCTGTAGAAACGGGCGCGATCCCGGCGAAACAGCATCACCGGGAAGGCGAGCAACCCCGCCATCAGGACGAAGATGCGGCGAAGGATTATCTGAGTCAGGGAGAAGGGATGAAACATGATGTAACGCCTCACTGGTAAGACCACTGAACAAAGATTACGCCAATCATTGTAGGATTACTACACCGACAGCGCCATTTTTTGATAAAAAATGGGGCTAAAAGCCTAAAAATGAAACCGGGTTACATTCTTTAACTAAAAAACAACAAAGGTGGCAAAACGCGGCCCCTGTTCCAGAGTTAACGAGGACTGGACCAGAACGGGGGAACACAGGATGAAACTTGCAGATGCGGCGCTGCTGGGGGCATTGGGCGTGCTCGCCTGGAGCCAGTGGCAGGAGTGGCGGCTCAATCGTGACGTCGCCATCGACATCCCCTATCACGGGGTCCCCACCGCCAGCCTGTGGCAATGCGGTTTGCTGATAAAGGAGATGGCCGCGCTGGCAGAACAGGTGGGCGAAGAGAGGTCCGGATCCAGGGGCGAGGCATTGTCCGAGATGGATCAGCATCTGCACAAGACGTGGCAACGGGAGGGTTGTTCACGGCTGACTGACATGCAATGAAGCATCATCCTGGGCCGCCATGGCGGATGGACAACGTCATGGATATGGAAAACAGGGAGAAGATGGAGGCACGTTCCGGAGTCGAACCGGACTAAACGGATTTGCAATCCGCTGCATAACCGCTTTGCTAACGCGCCATGCTGACAAGGCATTGCCTTGAGAGTGATGTCCATGGTTGGTGCCATGGAGTATTGGAGCGGGAAACGAGACTCGAACTCGCGACCCCGACCTTGGCAAGGTCGTGCTCTACCAACTGAGCTATTCCCGCATGACTGCTTGCGTGCCAGTTACCTGACAACGAGGCGCATTATACGTACCCCGAGCCCGGGCACAACCCTTTTTTCTCACTTTGAGCCCTTTCTCGTGCTGTTTGCTCACCCTTTAGACGCCTTGGTCGAAAATCCCCCCGCTCCCTGTGACCCGACGAGCGAATTTAAGATAAAGCCATTGAAATAGTTAGCCTTTAGTCAGAAACTCATCGCGCTTAGTAACTGGATTCTCAATTGAAAATCATGCGATGAAATGGAACTTCAGGCCTCGGGGGCTCAGACCGCAGCTGATGCTGGCTTTTTTTTCATGTTGGGCCTGGTGCCCTTCCTGGTCGTCACCCTGTTTTTCCTCTATAGCCACGGCAAGGATCTCACCACCCAGACCTCCAACCATCTGGTCTCGGTGCGCAACATCAAGAAAAACCAGCTGCAAGACTACTTCGGCAACCTCAAGGAGCAGATCATCAACTTCTCCCAGCAGGACTTTGCTGGCAACAGTATCGGTCGCTTCTACGGTTTCACCGGTGCCTTCGAGAAGCTCGGCACCACGCCGCAGGAGGCCCGTGCCCGCGCCCAGGCCCGCTATGTGCCGGGCTCCTGGGACAAGCTGCAACAACCTGACAGTCAGGTGGAGATAGAGCCCTCCATCAGCGCCCTCATCCTGGCAGACGAGATGTATGGCCGCGTCCACCAGCGCTTCCATCGCGACTACGCCGACATGGTGCGCAAATCCAACTACAGCGACATCTTCCTGGTCGACCTCAACGGTGACGTGGTCTACTCGGTCACCAAGCAGGCCAACTTCGCCACCAACCTGCTCTCGGGCCCCTACCAGTCCAGCGGTCTTGGCAACACCTTCGCCAAGATCAAGCGCCGCCTTGATGGCGGCCAGAAGCCCCAGCAGATCTTCGAGTTCACCGATTTTGGCCGCAACGAGCTGACCGGCCAGGTGGTCGCTTACCTCGCCGCCCCCGTGATGCAGTACGACTATGTGCGCGGCGTGGTCATCTTCGAGCTGCTGCCGGACAAGCTCAACCAGATCATGGCGGAGCGGGAGGGGCTCGGCGCGACCGGCGAGACCATTCTCATCGGCCCGGACAAGCGGATGCGCGCCAACGCCTGGCTCGCCCCCGAATTCAGCGTGGAGAACAGCTTCAGCCCCGACTTCCGGCCGCTGCAGACCCCCCTCATCATCAAGGCCCTCTCCGGGGAGCAGGGGGTCGGCCCCTTCCTCTCCTACCACGATGACGAGGTGCTGGCCGCCTATACCCAGGTGAAGGTGTTCGATACCGAGTGGGCCTTCATCGCCGAGATCTCCACCAGCGAGGCCTATGCCCCCATCCGCCAGCTCGAGACCCTGGTGATCCTGCTGGGGGCAGGCTCACTGCTGCTGCTCATCCTCTTCTCCCGCTGGCTCTCCCACTCCATCACGGCGCCCCTGCGATCCCTCACCGCCGCCGCCGAACAGGTGGCGGACGGCGCCCTGGATCACCCCATCACCATCCCCCGCACCGACGATGACATCGACCGGCTGGCACAGGCATTTCGCCACATGCAGCGCTCGGTGAAGGACAAGATCGAGCTCATCGAACGCCAGACCCAGGAGCTGCAACAGCAGGTCAAGCTGACCCACAAGCAGAACCTCAGCCTGCAACAGGCGGACAAGCTCAAAGACGAGCTCCTGGCCAACACCTCCCACGAGCTGCGCACCCCCATCCACGGCATCAAGGGGATGGCCGAGTCCATGCTCGCCAGCCAGCAGGACCTGACCGAAGGGCAGCAGAAACAGCTCGGCCTCATCATCAAGAGCGCCGACGGTCTGGCGCGCCTCGTGGACGACTTGCTCGACTACCACCAGATGCGCTACGGCCAGCTGGAGATCCACCCCCAGCCGGTCTCCTCCAAGGGGGTCATCCGGCTGGTGCTGGATCTCTGCCAGCACCTGGTGCAGGCCAAGCCCCTCACCCTGGTGGACAAGAGCCCCGCCGAGCTGCCCCCTGTGCTGGCGGACGAGCAGCGCCTCGAGCAGGTGCTCTACAACCTAGTGGGCAACGCCATCAAGTACACCCCCCAGGGCAAGGTGGTGCTGAGCGCCCTGGTGGAGGGCAACTTCCTGCGCATCAAGGTGACCGACACCGGCATCGGCATCGCCAGGGACCATCTGGAGCACATCTTCGAGCCCCTGGTGCAGATGAGCCCGGAAGTGAGCAAGCAGGGAGCAGGCCTCGGTCTCTCCATCACCCGCCAGCTGGTGCACCTGATGGGGGGGGAGCTGTTCGTGGAGAGCGAGCCGAGCGTCGGCTCCACCTTCGCCTTCACCCTGCCGCTGGCCAGCGGCAAGGCGGGCAGTCTGACCCTCGACAGCCGCCAGATAGAGCACCAGCTGGTGCGCCAGCAACCCGTCATCCTGCCGGACTGGGAGAGCGAGGATCTGCCGCCCCCGCCGCAAGATGCCCCCGTCATCCTGGTGGTGGATGACGAGCCCATCAATTTGCACATACTGCGCCACCTGCTGCAGCCCTGCGGTTATCGCATCCTGCCCAGCAGTGACGGTCACGACGCCCTGACCAAGCTGGCTCAGGAGCCGGTGGATCTCATCCTGCTTGACGTGATGATGCCCACCCTCTCGGGCTTCGACGTCTGCCGCCGTCTGCGCCAGCAGCACCCCAAGGAGAAGCTGCCGGTGCTACTGCTCACCGCCCTCAACCAGCCCAAGGAGATTGAAGAGGGTTTCAACGCCGGGGCCAACGACTATCTGGTGAAACCCTTCTGCAAGGAGGAGCTGTTCGCCCGGGTGAGGGCCCTGCTGGAGGCCAGCGCCGGGCGCGCCTCCCTGGTGGAGAACCGCCTGCTCAAACAGGAGATAGAGCACCGTCTGCTGCTCCAGGAGCAACTGCACCAGGATCAGGAGCGGCTCCTCGCCCTGCTTGGCGAGGGGGCCGACCCCATGGTCTTCCTCGATGAGCAAGGAGGGGTGCTGTTTGCCTCCCGGGCCCTGGCGCGCCTGCTGGGTCAGGAGCCGGAAGCCATGGAGGGGCAGATGCTGGACGAGTGGCTGGCCGCCCCGCTGGCAAGCCAGTGGCCCGACATGACCGCGCAGCCGGAGCGGGAGCTGGACTTCCTGGTGGCGGGCCAGCGAGACACCCTCAACGCCCGCGCCCTGCCCATCAACCTAGGGGGGCAGCACGCCTATGCGCTGACCCTTGGCACAGAACCGCGCCAGGACGACAATCGCATGGCTGCACTGGAGAACGCCCTCAAGAGCCTCTCTCGCCAGGCCATCATCGAGGATGGCCAGTTGCTGGGGGAACTGAGCCGGCTGGGAGGGGAGTTCAGGTCGCTGGCGGACGATCTCATTCGCCAGCAGGATGACGAACCTCTGCGCCGCGCCCTGGTGGACACCATGCGTCTCACCCTGGAGACCTGGCAGCAGAGCACCGGCAAGGGCAAGATAGTGCTGGCGGAGAAGAGCAAGCTGTGGCGGGTCTACATGGACCGCTCCAGTCCCCAGACCCGCACCCTCGACAAGTACCTGAACCTCGACACCCTGCCCAAGGCACCGCGCTGGAAGACGGTGGTGGCCAGCGCCGAGTACGTGCTCAAGCACTGCGCCCTGAACGAGGTGCAGCACCAGAGTCTGCACCAGAGCACCCAGCGCCTTCGCCAGCTCGCCAGCCGCAAGGCATGAGTCTCCAACCCGCAGCCACGTTGCTCTGATGATGGCTGCGGGATAGAAAACCAAGCACCAATAGCCAACTCTGGACACATCTACTCGCAGGCTTTCTGCGCCTATCAGGGGGATCGCGATGGCTGAGCTCGCGGGGTCGGCCAGATGACCCTGCAGGTGCGGGCCCATGCCCCATCACCATGTTGGTGATGACCCCGGGAGACCTGTCTGGGCCGGCAAGTGGCTAATCAGGTGAATGGACATTCGAGAGAATGGGGTGAGACTTCGCGACCCCGTGACCACAGGCCCCAAATCGGAAAAGACATTGGGAGATGGCTGAGGCGGGGGATGGACAGTAGAAATGACAAACCCGCGACGGGCGCGGGCTTGAGGGGAATAAATGGCGGAGAGACAGGGATTCGAACCCTGGGTGGCATTGCTGCCACAATTGATTTCGAGTCAATCCCGTTCGGCCACTCCGGCATCTCTCCACGGGCACTCATATTGACCCAACCCTAGCCGGGAAATCAATGTAAATCTCGTTGCAGATCAGACGACTGGCGATAAAACCGCCATCCGGTGATCCCGCCCCTCCCAACGCCAGTGACGTTCACCCGGCAGCGCCTCCCCACTCACGGCCTCCACTTTGTGCCCGGTTCCGGGCGGGCGAATACGGCGAGCCTGATGGGCCAGTGACACCCTGTGACGCGCTCGCCACCGCCCTCCCGGCAGTCATGGTGCCGGACTGGTAATCCCCGCGGGATTCGTTGACAATCTCTGCTCATTTTTTGGAAGGGAACCCGTCCCTCGCCCCAGCCGATAGGAACAACCATGCTCAACACTCGTATCGTCTCACTGCTGCTGGCCGCCGCCAGCCTCTGGGCCGCACCTGTCTGGTCCAACACCTATCCCCTGCCGCCAGCGGACAGCCGTCTCATCGGCGCCCTGGAAGATTACATCGTACAGCCTGGCGATCATCTGGAACTGGTCGGCAAGCATACCCGGACAGGCTTTCTGGCACTGCTCGAAGCCAATCCCGGCGTAGACCCCTATCTGCCCACCCCGGGCACCCGGCTCACTCTGCCGACCCAGATGCTGCTGCCCGACGTGCCGCGAGAAGGCATCGTCATCAACCTGCCTGAACTTCGCCTCTACTACTTCCCCAAGGGCAAGCAGGAGGTGATGGTGCTGCCCATCGGGATCGGTGACATCGGCCGCGAGACGCCGGAGATGACCACCACCGTCATTGCGAAAAATCCCAACCCGACCTGGGTGCCCGGCCCCATGGTCCGCAAGTCCTGGCTGGAGCAGAAGGGGATCGATCTGCCCGCCGTGGTCCCCCCCGGCCCCGACAATCCCCTCGGCAAGTTCGCCATGCGTCTTGGCTATGGCAACAAGGACTACCTCATCCACGGCACCAACAAGGATTTCGGGGTCGGTCTGCGAGTCAGCGCGGGTTGTATCCGGCTGCGCCCGGATGACATCGAAACCCTGTTTGGTCTTGTTCCCGTCGGCACCCCGGTCCGTGTCATCAACCAGCCGGTCAAGATGGCGGTGGAACCCGACGGTCGTCGCTGGCTGGAGGTACACTCCCCCCTCTCCCGCACCGAAGCGGAGATGGCACAGGGGGCGCCGCTGGTGCTCTCCCCCGAAGCCGAGCAGTTCATCGCTGCCCCCGACATCGACAGTGCCCGGGTGACCGCCCTGCTCGAGCACAAGAGCGGGCTGCCCAAGCCCGTGAGCGGCTGAAGGCCTGACCACCATGAACAGAATCAGTCATGTGGTTTGCCTGTTGTTTCTGCTGCCTGGCTCCGCGGCGATGGCGGACATCCTCTGGATGCGCAACGGCGATCGTCTGAGCGGGACCATAGAGGAGATCACGGACGAGCAGATCCGTATCAAGCCCGCCTACAGCCAGGCCATGACGGTCCCGCGCCACGCCATCAAGCGCTGGCGTCTGGACAAGCAGGAGAAACCCAAGCCGCTCACCAAGACGGGGATCCCCCTGCTGGACTCTCCTGACGAGGCCAATGCCTGGCTGCTGACGGGGAACGGGGATCTCAACATCAAGCTCAAGGAGAACACCAAGAAGACCAACAACGTCAATCTCAAGGTCTCCACCGAGTTTGCCAATCTGGACTGGCGTTACAGCCTAGATGGCGAGTACATCTACGAAACGGCGAACAACATCACCGACAGCCACGAGTACAAGCTCAAACCCAAGCTCGACTTCTTCTTCGACGATCACTGGTTCCTGCGATCTTCCGTCGACATCGATTACAACATGATCGAGGCAGGCTATCTGGAGATTGACTATGCCTCCGGTCCCGGATACCGCTTCTGGAATGACAGACAACGCCGGCTGGAGATCATCAGCCAGCTCGGCCTGGAGCGGGCCTATTTCAGGCCGGAGGTGTGGAGCAATTCCGACCTGTTTGACGACAGGATCATCAATTACCCCTTCGTCAGCCTGGGGTGGGACTACCGGCAGCCCTTTGCACTCTGGGAAGAGAAGTTCGAGCTGTTTGGCAAGGGCAGTTATGAAAGGTTCGTCGACCAACCATCCCCCTATCTGACCAGAAAACAGTCCGTCAGCGGCAGCCTGGGCCTCAGGTACTATTTCAACGATCACCTACGCCTCTCCTGGTCAAGCGAACTGGATTGGGACGATGCCTGGCTCGACTACCACGGTCTGCAAAGGGATGTGAGCGAGAAAGAGTGGCGTCACCTCATCACCCTGGGAGCGAGTTTCTGACCCGCCAGAAACGACACAGGCCCACCGAAGTGGGCCTGTGTTCATGGACGCAAGACGAGCGCGTCAGAAATAGATCCGGGTGACCGACTCGATGACGCAGCCAGGGCGACGGATCCCCTCGATCTCTATCTTGATCTCCTTGAGGAGCTCGATCCCCCCCTTGATGGGCGTGACACGCGACAGCTTGGTGCGGGCGCGGATGTTACTGTCCACCTTGATAGGATAAGGGAAGCGGACCTGTTCCAGGCCGAAATTCACCACCATGCGAGCGGTCGGGAACTCCGGCGTGCTCTCATCCACCGAACCGGTCAACTGGGGCAGCAGGGCCAGAGTCAGGAAGCCGTGGGCAATGGTGGTCTTGAAGGGAGACTCGGCTGCCGCACGCTCGGGATCGGTGTGGATCCACTGATGATCGCCGGTCACGGTCGCGAACTGGTTGATCAACGCCTGGGTGACCTGCAACCACTCACCTACATGGGTCTCTTCACCGATGCGGGTCTGCAACTCGGCATAGAGTGCCGCCGCTTCGCCTTCGAGCTCCACCACGGGATCCTGCGCCAGGGCAGGCTGGCCATTCGCGACCTGGGTGACTCTGGCAGCCTCTTGCTGGCGGGCATCCTGGGACTCCCCCTGCAGATCCAGCACTCTTCCCAGCAAGGGGTGAAGGTGTGCCTTTTGCTGAAACTCACGCCAGTAGTCGCGGATCGCCGGAGAGAGCCAATCCTTGAGCTCAAAGGGGTGTTGCGCCAGAATTTCGCGCTTGTGCTTCAGAAAATCGACAACTTTCATTTACCGATCCCTATTCGATTCAAAGCCTGTAAAGAGGTCTAACCAGTCCTATTTTATGAAAGTTTCATCAGCAAGTACAAAAAAATCTCGGCGTACACCTGTACCAGGCGCGAAAGTGGTCACTAACATGCGAGCAAACACGGGCAGGAAAACGATTGAATGGAAGGCTGCAAACGAATCAACATCTGATCTGAAAAAGAGACAGGGCCCGTGTCGCCACTGAGCCCCGTCCTCGATCATCTCCCCTGGGCTGTCCACCAGGTCTTGCGCTGCCCATCGTCCAGGAAACTCCAGGCGAGGATCCGGCTCACCTTGTTGCCTTGCGCCATGTCGATCACCCTGACATCCTGCGCCCCCACCCGAGCCAGCGCCTTTCGTGCGGCAGGCAGATTTTCCTTTTTCGACACCAGCGAGCTGAACCAGAGGCATTGGCTGGCAAACTCCTTGCTCTGCTCTATCATGGCCGCCAGAAACGCCGCCTCGCCCCCCTCGCACCAGAGCTCGGCCTTCTGACCGCCGAAATTGAGCACGGGCGCCCCGGCCACTGCCTGGCCCTTGCCCAGGTTGCGCAGCTTGCGCTCCGTCCCCTTGCTCGCTTCCGCCAGAGAAGCATGAAACGGCGGGTTGCACAGAGTCAGGGCAAAGTGCTCCTTCGGCCCCAGGATCCCGCGAAAGACATGCTTGGGGTTACCCTGATGACGGCAGGTGATCTGGTTGCCCAATCCATTGCTGGTGGCCAGCAGGGTCGCCGCCTTCACCGACACAGGATCGATGTCTGAGCCCACAAAGCGCCAGCCATACTCCCGGGCGCCCAGCAAGGGATAGATGCAGTTGGCCCCGACACCGACATCCAGCACTCGAACCTGCTTGCCCGTCGGTACGCATCCCGCGCTCTCGGCCAGCAGATCCGCGGCTCGATGCAGGTAGTCTACCCGGCCCGGAATGGGCGGGCAGAGATAGCCGGGGGGCAGATCCCAATGCGCAATGCCATAGTGCAGTGCCAGCAATGCCCGGTTGAGCGTCTTGACGGCGGCCGGATCGGCAAAGTCCAGGGTTCGGGTGCCGTGCTCGTTGGTGAACACGAAAGGCGTCAACGCCGGGGTACGCTGGCAGAGCGCGTCGAAGTCGTAGGGTGCCTGATGGCGATTGCGCGGGTGCAATCCGGTTTTCTGCTGGGGTGTCATGCTGGACCTGCCGAGGATCAAGGGGGCCACACTATAGAGAGTCGGCCAGGGAAAGTCTAAAAGAGGGCCATAAAAAAACCGGACCCTGAGGGTCCGGTTCAAGTGAGGTTGGAAAAACAGTCCGTACTGCGAGCCGTTTGTCCAGCCTGACTCAGATATCGATCCGGCGTGCCTGCCAGAACTTGTTGCGCCAATACACATTGTCGAGCTTGGAGCGCGTGACGCCGGCACGGAAGGAGACATGGATGAATTCACCGTTGCCGACATAGATGCCGACATGGTTCAGACGCGGGTTGATCTTGAAGAAGACCAGGTCCCCCTCGACCAGATCCTGCTTGGAGACGCGAGAGCCTTCGTGGACCTGGGAGCGGGTATCGCGGGGCAATTCGATGCCGATGGCATTGCGGAACACTTCACGGGTAAACGCCGAGCAATCGATACCTCGTTCTGTGGTACCGCCATAACGATAGGGGGTACCACGCCACTCTTTGTATACGGTCAGGATTTCGTTGACATCCGGGGTAGGCGAAACTTCGGGTTCAATCACGGGTTCCATCATGGAAACCTCGATCTTGCTCGCGACCTCGGGTTGGGGTGCCGAAGCACAACCTACCATTCCGAGCGCGACCAGCAGTAGCATCAGGTGGCGCAATCCTTTATCCCCGCAAAAAAGAGTGAAACTTGTTAAAATGCAGCCCGACAGGGCAATTTATAAGGCAACAGCACCCGACTATATCCAAGAATTCTATCGAGGCAAGCGAAAATCCCAATCGACCTCACATTTTTGCAAGGAAATGCTCTGTTTAGCGCAATTTATGTGATCATGGCCAAACAATATACAATCTTGAAAGCATCGGTTTCGGCCTCTCCAAACGGATTGTTATCGCTACTTCGACCCCATTTTTAAGTGAAATATTATGCTTTCTGCGGATCTCTATTTGTTAAATACCGCGCTCGTCGATACTGAACAGCTGATCGGGCTGTCATCCGGGCTCTCCCCGGAGGAATACCGCCACTGGCACGAGATCCGCCAACCCGGCCGCCAGCGCGAGTATCTGCTCGGCCGGGTGCTGCTTCGCCGCCTGCTGGCCGAGCGACTCCATTGCCGGGCCGATGCCCTGACTTTTGGCATCGGTGCGCATGGCAAACCGACACTGCTCAGTCATCGCTGGCAGTTCAACCTCAGCCACAGCGGAGAGTGGCTGGTGATCGCCCTCTGTGAGGAGGGCCCCCTTGGGGTGGACATCGAGATGGGATTGCGTCACCGCTCCATACTGCCGCTGGCCAAACGCTTCTATGCGCCAAGCGAATACCAATGGTTAAACGCCCTGCCCCGAGAGGAGCAACATTCGGCCTTCTATCGGCTATGGTCTCGCAAGGAAGCTGTGCTCAAGGCGCATGGCGACGGTATTTCCGCAGGACTCGACAAGATCTGCTTCCTTCCGGAGCAGGCATGGCAGCTCAAAAATCATCTCGACAATCGCCACTATGAAATCCGCGACTGGCCCGCGGGCAGCGGATGGCTCAGCCTGGCTGCCCCGACTCGCAGGGTCGATGCCCATCTGCTGGATGCGCGCTTGAATTCCACCCCGCTGGACCCCATGTTGATCCACACCATTTTTCGAGAGTCAGCCTCATGATCGTCGACATCACTCCCCAGAACTTCCACGCAGAATTGCTCGATGCGTCCATGAAAAAGCCGGTCGTCATCTATTTCCACGCGCCCCAGATGCCGGAGTGCCAGGCCATGACCCCGCAAGTGGAAGCGCTGGTCGGCCCGGCCAATGCGGCGGTGACCCTGGCCAAAGTCGACATGAACGACCCCCAGTTGCAGCCTCTGGCCAGCCAGCTTGCCTTGCGCGCACTACCCGCGCTGGTGCTGTTCCATCAGGGACGTCCGGATGAGCAGGCCATTCTGGAAGGGCCGCAGGATGAAGCCACATTGCGCCAGTATTTCGCCGCCTTTGCCCCCAAAGAGGAGGAGTTGCTGCTCGATCAGGCAAAGCAGGCGCTGGAGAACGGGCAAGCCGATGTGGCGCACACCCATCTTGGCCAGGCCCATCGCCTCGCCCCCGAGCGTCACGACATCACGCTCTGGCTGATACAGGCGGCGCTGGATCTCAATCTCCTTGACGAGGCGCAGAGCCTGCTCTCGACCATCCCCATGGTGGCACAGGATGATCATTACCAGACCCTGAGCTCCCGCCTCTCACTGGCGCTGCAGGCCAGCGACAGCCCTGAGCTGCGCGCCCTGGAGCTGCGCCACGCTGAACAGCCGGATGATCATGCCCTCGCCCAGGAGCTGGCGGTGCTCTACAGCCAGGTTGGTCGACAGGAAGAGGCATTGGCCCTGTTGTTCACCATACTCAAACGTGATCTCGCCTTTGGCGATGCCAAGAAGATCTATCTCGATGTGCTGGCAACCATGGGCGCGCACCCGGCGGCGCAGAGTTATCGTCGCAAGCTCTACAGCCTGCTCTATTGAGCGACAGGAAAATCAGAAGAGGGGATGCCGATTCGTCGGCATTGCCTTGTCAGGCGGGTTTCAGCGGGGAAACGCGGTAATTTGATGAATTTCAGGCAAAAAAAATGGCGCATTGAAATGCGCCATTTTTTCGCATGGATTACTTCTTGTAGGAAGTAGCCATGTTGTCGATGCGCTGGTTAGCACGCATAGCTTCTTGCTTGGCTTCTGCAACATCAGCAGCGATCTTGGACTGATCAGCACGAACAGCGCTAACATCTTGAGCCAGTTGGTCAACTTTGTTAGACAGATTCTGAACGGAAGTTTCCAGTTCGCTGGTGTTTGCACAACCGCCCAGCAGAGCGGACAGACCAACAACACCTACCAACAACATTTTTTTCATTTTTAAAAGCTCCCTTTAACTCGCCAGACGTTTAGCAAGCGGCGTGATTATGGCACAAAAAAATCATAGTTTGGATAGGCCTCATCACAGATAAATGCGTTAAAACCCTCATTTTTTTTTAGTTGCACACTTTCCGTACAAACTTTAAGCAAAAATGAGTGTCCCTGGATGAGGTTCGCACAAAGCGTAACCAAAATTTGGGCTTATTACAATTTCGTATGAGGCTCAGGCTGAACGTTCTGACAGCAATTGACGATATTGCACCAGATCTTCGATGGTCAGGACCGGCATCCGGTGCTGGCGACCGAAGGCCACCAGGTCCGGCAACCTGGCCATGGAGCCATCTTCCTTGGTCAACTCGCACAAAACTCCGTAAGGTTTGAGCCCGGCGAGCTGCATCAGATCGACGGTCGCTTCGGTGTGACCACGGCGGGTCAGTACCCCACCCGTACGGGCGCGCAGCGGGAAGACATGGCCGGGTCGATGCAGATCGGAGGGCCGGGCTCCGTCGGCAATGGCCGCGCGGATGGTGGTGATGCGATCGGCAGCGGACACCCCGGTAGTCACCCCCTGCGCCGCTTCGATGGTCACGGTGAAGGCAGTCTGATAGTGGCTGGAGTTGGCCTCCACCATCATCGGTAGCTCGAGCTGGCGAACCCGCTCGTCGGTCAGACAGAGGCAGACGATGCCGGAGCACTCGCGGATCATCATGGCCATCTGCTCGTTGGTCATGGTTTCTGCGGCAAAGATGAGATCGCCTTCGTTCTCGCGATCTTCATCATCGGCCACCAGCACACCCTGACCGGCACGCAGGGCGGCCAGCGCGGCTTCGACGCGAGCAATGGGATCACCGAATTCACTGAGTAGAGACTGATTCATGGTAAGACTCCTAAAAAAGACAAGGACCAGAATCAGGGCATGGAAAGGCAGACAGAAGTAGCCATGCGGCGGCCAACCCGGCAGGGTCTGGCCAGCAATATCTGTCTTATCCTCTTTCATCCGGACTATGACCGTCGGCTCCGGCATCTCACCGGATCTGCTGACCCCGTCCCGGATGAATGCCGGGTCGGGCGCTCGCGGGCTCCCCGAGTCACATCGGGATACCGCCGGTGGGGAATTTCGCCCCGCCCTGAGAATAAGCGCAGACAGCCTAAAGAAAAAAGACGCAGGACGCCAGCCAAAAACCCATCAAAGACAAACCGGGAGCTGGCTGCACGGCAATTTTCGCGCGAGCACCACCCGATACACGGCGCGCTGTCCTTTCTGATTTCGTTTGTGGCATAGTGCCAGCAAAAACGCGCGCGCCCGCGCAGACCGGGTGCCAACATCACAAACGGAATCATGACAGAGATGGAAAAGAAAATACTGCTGACCGATTGCCCCGATGCCAAGGGTCTCATCGCCAAGATCACCAACATCTGCTACAAGCACCAGCTCAACATCAACAAGAACGACGAGTTCGTGGATCACGAAAACGGCCGCTTCTTCATGCGCACCGAGCTGGAAGGGCGCTTCAACGACGAGACCCTGCTGGCCGACCTCGATGATGCCCTGCCTGCCGGCGCCCAGCGTCGTCTCGTCAAAGCGGGCAAGAAGCGCATCGTCATCCTGGTGACCAAGGAGACTCACTGCCTCGGCGACATCCTGATGAAAAACTATGCCGGCGCCCTGGACATGGACATCGTCGCGGTCATCGGCAACTACGACACCCTCGCCGAGCTGACCGGCAAGTTCGACATCCCCTTCCACTGCGTGAGCCACGAGGATCTCAGCCGCACCGAGCATGAGGAGCAAGTGCGCACGCTCATCGATGGCTACCAGCCGGATTACGTCATCCTGGCCAAATACATGCGTGTGCTGACCCCAAGCTTCGTGGAAGCCTATCCGCGCAAGATCATCAATATCCACCACTCCTTCCTGCCTGCCTTCATCGGTGCCCGCCCCTATCGTCAGGCCTTCGACCGCGGGGTCAAGCTGATTGGTGCCACCGCCCACTTCGTCACCGACGATCTGGATGAAGGCCCCATCGTCGAGCAGGACGTGATCCACGTCGATCACACCTTCAGTGCCGATGACATGGCCAAGGCCGGACGCGACGTGGAGAAATCCGTGCTGAGCCGGGCGCTGGAACTGGTGCTGAACGAGCGGGTCTTCGTCTACGGCAACAAGACCGTCGTGTTCAAGTAAGCGGCTGCGCGCCCCCAGAAAAAAGGCTCCCGAGGGAGCCTTTTTCATTGCGCGGCACTCACGGGTGCAGCGGCAGACCATTGACGGTCACGGCCCCTTTGTCGAGCTTGAGCTCGGCCTGAAGCTGTGACTCCTGCGCCTTCAGATATCCCATGGCAGTGAATTGCTCCAGCATGGGGGCCAACTGGGGAACGGCCTGGCCCAGCTTCTCCCCAAGGTGGGCATGAAGCAGACCGGAGAGTGCCTGCATCCCCTCCTCGCTGCCCATCAACTGTGCCAGGGTGGTGGACGCCAGCTTGGCCTCCCCTTGCAGGCTGACAGGCTCACCGTTCAATCGCGCACTCAGATCCACCAGTTCCAGCGTGGCCCCTCTCTGGAGCATCTTGTCCAGCGCTTCCTGGATGGCCGCTTCGTCCACCCGTTTGCTGCTGGCCTCTTGCAGCGTCTGATACCCCTCGAGATCCAGCCCCTTGAGGGAGAGATCCAGATTTCCCTGGGTCAGCGCGAGCCGGTCTTCCTCGCTCTCCATGTTGAGGGTCGCCACCTTCATCTGATAGCGAGTGGAGAGCGTCTGAAGATCGTCCCCCGCCAGCTCGGTGGCCGTGGTCAGCCCCTCCAGCGTGATCTTGACGTTCCCCGGCTGGGTCAGGGTGAAGGCCGTGAGGGTCGCATCGCTGCGGGGAGAGAGCCAGAGCCCGCTGATCTCGGCTATGTCGGCACTGCCCTTGAGATCCGCCAAGGCCAGATCTGTCTTGCTCTGGGCATCGTGGACAGTCATCCCCAACCAGTGGGCGGTGAGATGGCCATTGCCGTCGAGATCCCCGCGATAGTCGCCGTTCAAGGGCAGGAAATTGAATTCGTTGAGCCCCTCCTTGACCTTGAAGTCACTCACCCAGAAGCGGGAGCTGTTGCTCATGGTCCAGAGGCTGCTCGCCGATTCGGCCCCCAGTTGCCACTGCTGCATCCCCAGAGAGGTCAGGATGGGCGCCAGCGTGCCCTGTGCGGTATCAAGCTGGAGGTGACTCTTGATATAGAGCGGCAACAGGCGGCTGTTGAACGCGAACTGCATCTCGATGGGTTCGCTTCCCGCCAGCTGGGGATCAAAACTCGCCAGCGTCTGGGGCGGTACCACCACCTTGAGCACGCCGTCGCGGGTAAACAGATTCTCCGTCTCCGGGCTCCAGGTGACTTCGATCCCGCTCTCCTGCTGCGC
The DNA here is from genome assembly GCF_040908265.1 of Aeromonas sp. R5-1. NCBI lineage: Bacteria > Pseudomonadati > Pseudomonadota > Gammaproteobacteria > Aeromonadales > Aeromonadaceae > Aeromonas > Aeromonas sp. R5-1. The sequence goes on along the minus strand of NZ_JBFODJ010000092.1, from coordinate 8,342 downwards.
CCTGGCGATCTGCTCGGCCAGGATCCGGTCGAACGTATTGCCCGTGTACCAGCAGGCGCCAAGCCCTCCCACCACCAACACGGCTCCGACGGCCAAGGCCACTTTTTTCTTCATCAGTTCTGTTTCTCCACAATGGTTCAATGGCGGGTGCATGGGCGCACTCTACGGGGAGGATGGGCATCAACACAAGCCAGACAACGGCTTGGGGTCCACGCTCTGGCTGTCACAGCAGGGGGCTGAACAGGTAGAAGATGTTCTCAAGCAATTTTTTGTACCAGGGGCGGGCACGCCACCTGGTCAGCGACATGGGGGTCGCCTCCAGCATGTAGCCCTGCACCAGCTGGTTCATCTCGGCGACAAACACCGGGTTGTCGATGAGCAGGGTGATCTCGAAATTGAGCCAGAGACTGCGCCGGTCGAGGTTGACCGTGCCCACCAGGGCGAAATCATCGTCCACCAGCACGCTCTTGGTGTGCAGCAGCCCGGCATCATAGCGATATATCTCCACTCCTGCCGCCAGCAGATCCTCCATGAAGGAGTTGCTGGCGTGGTTCGCCATCAGGGAGTCGTTGCGCGCAGGCAGCACCAGTTGCACCAGCACGCCGCGGGCCGCCGCCGAAGAGAGGGCCGCAGCCAGCGGATCGTCCGGCACGAAATAGGGGGTGGTCAGCACCAGATGGTGACGAGCCTGGTAGATGGCGAGCAGCAGGCTCTGCTGGATACAGTCACCACCGACGAAGGGGCCGGAGGGAATGAGCTGGGCCCGATAGTTGGTCTGTGGCCAGGCTTCCGGCTCATGTTGCAGACTGTCGAGCAGCCGTTCGCCGGTCTCCATCTCCCAGTCCCAGACGAAGGTGGACCACATCAACGGCACCACGGGGCCCTGCACCCGGATCATGATGTCGACCCACTGGCCGACCCCGGCATCCTGCTTGAAGAAACGGGGATCCACCATGTTCATGGAGCCGGTGTAACCAACCTTGTCATCGATCACCACCAGCTTGCGGTGCATGCGCAAGTCCTGGCGCTGAAACGGGATGCGCCAGGCGCCGACCGGCAACACTTCCACGACTTTAACGCCGGCGGCGCGCAAGGTTTTGGGCCAGGAGGAGCGGAAGAAGGTCTTGCTGCCGATGGAGTCGAGCAAGACACGACAATCCACGCCGCGTGCCGCCACCTCCATCAACGCCTCGCACACCTCGTCCACATCCCCGCCGGGGTGCCAGATGTAGAACTCCAGATAACAGGATTGGGAGGAGCCCCGGATGTCGCGCACTATCTCCTCTACGATGCTCTTCGGCTTGTGCAGCAGGGTCATCCGGTTGCCCGAGAGCATGGGCATGGCCAAGCGCCCCTGGATCAGATCGTGGAGCGGGCGTGCCTTGCTTCCCACCTCGCAGCAGTGCTGGGGGAAGAGGCGCGCGAGCTGGCGGATCCAGATGGCGTAAGGACGGTACATGGCCTGGGCCCGCTCCGCCCGCTTGCGACCGAGGCGTATCTCGCCAAACAGCACGTAGAAACCGACCCCGGCGAAGGGGATGGCATAGATGAGGGCCAACCAGGCGAGGGATACCCCGATGGGACGTCGCTTCATCACCACCCGCAGGGAGATCCCAGCCACGATCACGGTGTGAAACAACAGCAACAACCAGCCGAGAAAGCGGGAAAACAGCAACTGAATGTCGTATTCCAGACCGTCGAGCAAGGCGACTCCTTGGTGTATTGGACAGATGGCACGGGCAGACCCCACAGGGTCGGGATGGTATGCTATGGGGCACACCCATTCTATCAGGTCGTTAGCATGATCCTGCAATCTATGCTGCTGAGTCTGGCCATGCTAGGTCAAGGCTCATATGACATCAATGAGCAGCAGATAAATCAGTACCTGCAGTCCCAGGTGCAAGTGGACAAACAGCTGGAATTGCCCGGCATCATCAAGGCCCATGTGCAACTCGAGCAGAGCGATGTGCAGATTGGTCGCCAGAGCCCGGATACCGCCAGGGTGTTTGGCAAAGGCAAGCTGAAAATCGCGCTCCCGGATCAGACCGAGTACGACGCGCGCCTCAACATGACCTATGAGGCGAGGCCCCGCTACGACAAGGCCAGGAGTGCGCTCTTCCTCGACAACATGAAGCTCATCGATTACAAGCTGGAGCCTGCCGCGGCGGAACAGAAGTTTGGTTTCATGCTGAGGATGCTGCTGCAGAGCATGGAGAAACGGCTGGAGACCCAGCCTGTCTACAAGCTGGATGACAAAGATCCCAATCAGGCCTGGCTCAAGGAAAATCTGCTGGGGCTGGAGCTGTCACCAGGCAAGATCCACCTGCTGACCAAACCCCAATAAGACGTCAGTTGAAAACAGGCGCCTTCGCCTGACGCACCAGCAGCTCGATCTGGTAACCCTGTTCGTGCTGCTGGTGATAGAGAGAGTGGAGGGGCCCGTCGAGTTCATGCAGGGGAAGGTGGTCAAATCCCGCCTTGAGGTAGAAGGGTTTCTCGAACGGCAGGGCGTGACAGATCACGGGCTTGTCGGAAAGATCGCGGCAGGCATGCTGCAACAAGCGGGATCCCAGCCCCAGGGACTGGTAGTGAGGGAGCAGACGAAAGCCGCACAAGTGGTAGTAATCCTGTTCATCGCGCAGGCGCACAGCCCCCACCAGCCAGTGCGCGTCACGGACCACAAAAATCCGTTCTGCCAAATCCGGCACATAGTGGGAAAACGTCGTCTCGTAATAGTCTCTGATGAGGGAAAGATCCGCATCACAGTACTCTTCGAATCTGAGCTCCATCGCTCGCCTGCTTGTCATGCCCATTTCGCTCTGGCCATACCGGCCCTCTCCTGCTCGCTCGCTGGCTCCACGAAGAGATCAGACCAGAGTGGAGCAACAGCAAGATAACACGCCTTTAACTTACAAAAAAGCCAATAACTCGATGGAAAAGACGAGGTTGCGATCATCCGCCCCTTGACGCCATGAGCCGCGCCCCTTGTCCTGAGTGAGCACTCAGGTGGGACGTCCCTCTGCCATCACATTTCCAGCCTCCCCTGTTCACGGGCACTTGTTCTGCGCCATCCCGAATGCTTTACTCAACGTGCCTAACGAGGCTTAAGGAGCAAGCCGTTGAAAGCATGGATGTTGCTGGGCATGATGCCGCTGTTTTCCCACGCAGCCCCGGCTCAGATACCGCCGCCGGCCGAGGTGGTGATCCTGACCCCGGAGACGGCAGTCTCCTCCCCGGTTCCCACGCCGCGTACCGTGGCACTCACCACGGCGCCGCTCCCCTCCCCTGAACCCGCTAAGCCTGCAAGCCGTCAGATCCAGGTCTACAAGTCGGTACAAAAGAACGGGGTCATACGCTATTCCGACATGATGCCGGAGCAGGGTCACTACGAACTGCTGCTGTTCAACGACTGCTATGCCTGCGATCCGGCGTCCAAGGTCAACTGGCGCACGACAGGCCTCTTCCTCTATGACTACGCCAGCACCATACAGGCGGCAGCCAAGGCTTATCAGGTCGAGCCTGCCCTCATCCGGGCACTTATCCATGCCGAGTCCGCTTTCAATCCTCTGGCCGTCTCCCGCAAGGGCGCCATGGGACTGACCCAACTGATGCCCGCCACGGCGCACGAGCTCGGGGTCGGCAACGCCCTGCTGGCGGAGCAGAACATCTTTGGCGGGGTGAAATACCTGGCGGGTCTGCTCAAGCAGTATGACGGCAATGTGGCCCTGGCCACCGCCGCCTACAATGCAGGCGCCGGTGCGGTGCAAAAACACGGCGGCATACCGCCCTATGCCGAAACCCGGGCCTATGTGGAACGGGTCAAGCTGCTGCATCAGCGCTACAAAGAGATGCTGAGCGCCAAGGGACTGTGATCATGCCGCACCCTATCGTCAGCATGGCGCCCTGCCCGGTATTCCTTCAGGCATAAAAAAACACGCCCGGGGGCGTGTCGATACCACACGTTAACTAGCAACACATCACTCTTTCGTGGCGATCACACGATAGGCCAATGCACCCAGAATGGCACCGACAATGGGGGCAACCCAGAACAGCCAGAGCTGGCCCACGGCCCAGTCACCGACAAAAAGCGCCACGCCAGTGCTGCGCGCCGGGTTGACCGAGGTGTTGGTCACCGGAATGCTGATGAGGTGGATGAGGGTCAGGCACAGACCGATGGCGATGGGAGCAAACCCGGCCGGCGCACGGCTGTCGGTGGCCCCCATGATGACAAACAGGAAGAAACCGGTCATCACCACTTCACACACCAGTGCGGCCAGCAGGCTGTAACCACCGGGGGAATGCTCGCCATAGCCGTTGGAAGCAAAGCCTGCGCTCACATCAAAACCCGCCTGTCCGCTGGCAATGACATAGAGCACGCCACCTGCCACGATCCCGCCAAGCACCTGGGCCACGATGTAGGGCAGCACGTTGGAGGCCGGGAAGCGGCCACCGGCCCAGAGCCCGACGGTCACGGCCGGGTTAAGGTGGCAACCCGAGATATGACCGATGGCATAGGCCATGGTCAGCACGGTCAGACCGAACGCCAGGGCGACGCCCAGCAGGCCGATCCCCACATTGGGGAAGGCGGCAGCCAGCACGGCGCTCCCGCAGCCTCCCAGTACCAGCCAGAAGGTTCCCATAAATTCAGCAGCAAAAGGTTTCACTCTTGTCTCTCCCATGATGATTAACACGAGAGCCAGAAAGGCTCATACGGACACAGTTATTGAACAGGCGCCATATTATGGGAGTGTGGCGGAGCAAGACGAAACCGACCCGGCTCATCGCGGATATGTGATGAATGTCACAAGTTATTGATAAAGTAGAAAGATATTCATCCGCTCGGTGCGCTTCTCCATGGGAGTCCCATCGAGGGATGCGACAGATTGTGACCCGACCAGCGATTTTGCCAGCAGCTCCCCGCGCTCCCCTGCCAACACCAGAAGCCCTCCCCCGGGGATCAGCGATAACGGCCGCGCACCGATCCGCTGGCCCGCCCAGCCATGCGAATGAGGCTCTGACGGGTGTGGAAGTGGCAAAGCGCCACCCCGAGGGCATCCGCCGCATCCGCCTGGGGGGTGGCAGAGAGCTTGAGCAGATGAGTCACCATGTGCTGCACCTGCTCCTTGGCGGCGCCACCGGTGCCCACCACCGCCTGCTTGATCTGGGTGGCCGAGTACTCGCTCACCGGCAGCAGGGCGTTGACCGCCGCGACGATGGCACTTCCCCTGGCCTGGCCGAGCTTCAGGGCCGAGTCCGCGTTGCGCGCCATGAAGACCCGCTCGATGGCGAACTCGTCCGGCTTGAACTGGGTGATGATCTCGCTCACCCCGTCATAGACCTGCTTCAGGCGAGACGGCAGCTCCCCCAGATCGGTGCGGATGCAGCCCGATCCCAGATATTCCACCTTGCCCGCGACGATGCGAATGACCCCGTAACCGGTGATGCGCGAACCGGGATCGATCCCCAGAATGATGCTCATGAACGGAATACCCCGCCCACTGCGGTCAGCCATCTCATCTTCGACACCTTCTTCATTGCGATCTCTTGCCCTGCAGCTCTTGATGGCCGCCAAGATAACAAACCCGCCTTCGCTTGGCTCGCTCGCTGGCACCTTTCCCGGCTGACTGCGCAAGGAGCCACCATCTCATACAGTGCTCTGCCGCTTCTCTGGCCAGTGATGCCTGCCGGTGTCACACAGCCCCTTGCCTTCGGGTCATCCCTTTGCCAGGGCGACGAGGCGCTCTGCCAGTCGATGGCTTTTCAGGTAGCTCTCGACCAGCGCCCCGTCTGCCCGCCCGGCGTCAATCTGCCCATACCAGTGCTCGAGCATGGCGACAAAGCCTCGGCTCGCCAGCACGGGCTGCCAGTCGCCCGGTGCCATGGTCTGCACTGTGTTGTCTCGCGCAAGCAGGCCACGGGTGCAGTTCTCGATATGCAATGAGAGGTTGTCGCCATAGGCATCGATGCGCTCCTCGGTCATGCCGGCGCTGCGATTCATGCTGCCGCTCACCGCCATCTGCCCGCTCTGCCAGGCGACGCTCACCCCGGCCAGCAGCTCGGGCTGCTCACTGCTGCGTCGCAGCACCGCATGCAGCTCCCCGTCCGGCTCGCCGCCATAACAGCAGAGGCTGTCGAGCACATGGATACAGTCGTCGAACAGGAACTGGCGAGGCGCCCCCGGCAGGGCGTGCCTGTGCTTTTGCCAATGGAGCTCGGTCAGCGGCTGGCCGCGTGCGGCGGCCATGGCGGGCAGATAGCGACGGTTGAAGCCCACAAACAGCGGGCAATCCTGCGCCATGGCGAGATTGGCGAGTGCCTCCACCTCTCCTGCGTTGTCACACAGCGGCTTGTCCACAAAGGTGGGAATGCCGGCACGCAGGCACAGTTCCGCCAGTTTGCCGTGCACGGCGGTGGCAGCGTGGATCATCACCGCATCAGGTCGGCTCGCCAGCAGCGCATCGACCTCGGTAAAACACTCGCCAATCCGGTACTGGCGCGCCAGTTTGCCGAGCACCGAGGGACTCCGGGTACAGAGCAGCGGGGTGACTCGCTCGTCGTTTGCCAGCAGCGGCAGATAGGCCTTCCGGGCGATATCGCCAAGGCCAATCAGGGCAATGCGCATGGGCACTCCTCTCAAGGGGATAATCAGATAACTGCCTGCACGATCTCAGGATTTCCCTCGCAGATCCAGCCTTGGCGCCATCTCGCTCCAGGTGCCTTCTGATGCAATGCGGCATCGCCCCGCGACACCCTGGCCACCTTCCTCCATCGAAGCGACCCCCGGCGGCGCGGCGCTTGAGCGGTAAACCGCGATAGCAAAACAGGCAGGGCGACAACTGTCGCCCTGCCTGTTACACCCGCACACACCGCCGCACTCAGGCGATTGGCGCTCTTCTCACGTCAAGTTACTCTGCCGATCCGGCCTGCTCTTTGGCATCCCGCCACTTGCCAATCCTGGCGCCCAGCTCGGCGCAAAGCATGGCGCTGACCATGGCTCCTATCATCCGGGTCATATCAGACATCTCTGTTGCAACCGGAAGCAGGGGCACAATCAGGTTAAAGGCGATGAGCCCCATCACCAGCCCGAGCCCGCTGCCTACCTTCTCTCTTCGGGATCGCGTTGTTATCGCCATCTGATTGCTTGTATGGAGATGGTATTCACCTGACAGTTGCCCACAAAAGGGAGTGGTCATACGGCTTCAAACCGGATAACAAAACGGTACCCCTACCGTGTTATCCGGAGTCACCGTATGACCACCAACGAGAAAGTAGCACGTCGCAAACTCAGCCTGCTAGAGCTCGCCAAAGAGCTCAATAATGTCAGCAAAGCCTGCAAGCTCATCGGCTACAGCCGTCAGCAGTTCTACGAAATTCGCCGTAACTACCAGACCTATGGCGCCGAGGGATTGCTCGACAAATTGCCCGGGTGTAAAGGGGCTCATCCCAATCGGGTCGCTCCTGAGATTGAACAGGCCATCCTCGATTACTCCCTCACCAGACCAACTCATGGCCCGCTGCGGGTCGCCCAAGAACTGGCTCTGCAAGGCATCAATGTCAGTGCGGGTGGTGTGCGTGGCGTGTGGCAACGTCACGACTTGCTCTCCAAACACGACCGCTTGTTGCGCCTCGAGAAAACCCACCGGGAGCAGACCATTGAGCTCAATGACGAGCAGATTCGCCTGTTAGAACGCTTCAGCCCCGAGTTTCGCGAACGCCAGATTGAGGTCCACTACACCGGGGAACTGGTGGCGGTCGACACCTTCTTCGTCGGCGCACTCAAGGGGGTGGGCAAGGTGTATCTGCAAACCGTACTGGACTGCTACAGCCGCCACGCCTGGGGACGGCTCTACACCAGCAAGCTGCCGGTGACCTCGGTTCATGTGCTCAATGAAACGGTATTGCCGTTCTTCGAAGCCCATGAGGCGCGGGTCTATACCATCCTGTCGGACAACGGGCGCGAGTTCTGCGGCCGCCCTGACCATCATCCCTACGAGCTGTTCCTGCAACTGGAGGGGATTGAGCACCGGACCACCAAGGTACGCAGGCCGCAGAGCAACGGCTTTATCGAGCGGCTACATCGCACCCTGCTGGATGAACACTTCCGTATCAAGGGGAGGACAACCTGGTATGAGTCGGTAGAGCAGATGCAGACAGACCTGGACAGCTATCTGGATCACTACAACACCCAGCGGCCACATCAAGGCAGGATGATGGAAGGACAGACTCCCTACAGCATGTTCAAAAAGGGTCTGAAATTGATACCGAAGGAAGTGCGCACTAAAGTAGCGTAAACAAGACACCGGTTTGAGGCCGGTGTCAGGTGATAACTAGATCTGTACAGA
>NZ_JBFODJ010000091.1:0-28214 GCF_040908265.1 Aeromonas sp. R5-1 | reverse complement strand
ATTGCTTGATTCAAATTGTTAAAGAGCGACGCAGCTTTTGGCTGCTGCGGGAGTGGCATTCTACTCAACCGCCTTCTCGAGTCAAGCCTTATTTTACGAGGCTTTTTCGAGGCACCGACTGGCTTGTTTGCGTTGCCGCTCGCCCTGTCGATGGAGGCGCATTATAGAGACATAGATCACATTAGCAAGCTCTCATCGCAATAAAATTGCAAAAAAATGCCAATTCTTAGTTATTCATATCAAGACACAGTTTTTATACAGACTTACCCACAGGGCAAGCCCCGGAAGGGCTCATTCTGCCCCCTATTACCTCCCGTTCCTCTCTGACCGTCTCCTCTTCGAAGGGTTGCTGACCATATCAATCCGTATATAAAGGAAGAGAATCGCAAAGTGACGCTCAGACCAGTCCTGCCTCAGCAACCCAGGCAGCGATCAGCTCGGCTGCCGCCATGGAGCGGCAACCCGATATATTCTGCCCGGCCCAGAGTGGCGAGAAACCGCGGTCACCCGCCTTTTCGGCTGCGGCACGCAACGGAGCCAATGCGCCGCTGGCATACGGGAAGTCTGGCGGCAGCACCGAAAGGGGGCCGAGTTCCCGCATCAAGCGGTTGACTATCCCCCGCGCCGGACGGCCGCTGAACAGATTGGTCAGTGCGGTGTGTTGGCCATGCCCCCCCTGCAGCACCGCACGGTGCAGGGGCGAGGTCGTCGCCTCGTGGCAACAGAGGAACGCCGTTCCCACCTGGACTGCGCTGGCCCCCAGTGCCAAGGCAGCCTTGATCCCCTTGCCGTCGACTATGCCCCCGGCGGCGATGACCGGGATCGCTACTGCCGCCACTACCTGTGGCAGAAGGGTAAAGGTGCCCTGCTGCAAGCTGAGATCCTCACTCAGGAAGTGACCGCGATGGCCACCCGCCTCCAGCCCCTGGGCGATGACGGCATCGGCTCCGTGGTCAGCAAGCCACTGCGCTTCTGCCACCGTGGTGGCGCTGGCAAACACTTTTGCGCCTGTGGCTTTTACCTGGGCAAGCAATTCGGGCTCGGGCAAGCCGAAGTGGAAACTGACTACGGCAGGTCTGAACTCTGCAAGCAGGGCCGAATGCTCGTCATTGAAGGGGGCCCGAGAGGGGGCTCGCGACGGCGCCGCGGCATCCACCCCGAACTCGGTGTAATAGGGTGACAGTACCTGGCGCCAGCGCTGCTCCGCAGCCGGTTCCGGCTCGTGCTGCCGATGGCAAAAGAAGTTGATGTTGTATGGGCCCGGCCCGCTGGCGGCGAGGCGGCTCAGCTCCTGGCGCAGCTCGGCACCACTCAGCATGGCGGCAGGCAGGGAGCCCAGTGCCCCCGCACTGGTCGCCGCCATCGCCAGGGCGCTGTTCTGCACGCCCGCCATGGGGGCCTGAATGACGGGATAGCGCATCCCCAGTTCGGCAAAGAGCGTCATATGACGGTTTCCTGTTTCTGATGGTCAGTCTGATTGTGCGCCAGAGGCGGGTTGAGTCGGCAGAGCGCACCTGACGTGCTGACACGTCGTCTGGCGATATCGCCTGTCCAGTTCCCGGCCAGACATCCTGTCTTCGCTTTCATCCATCAGGCCCCTTGAGGTTCATTGCACATCGGGCCCGCGAAGGGCCCGAACGTGAGGTGTCAGCGCACGCTGCGCAGCAGGAAGTCCGGCTGGCCACAGGAGCGTCGCTCCCGCTTCTGCATCTCGTCGGAGCAGGGGACGGCATCCGTTCCCTGCTTGTTGATGCAGATGTAGATCTCCCGCAGGAAGCGGCCCCCATCAGCGCAGGCCACCGTGATGTTATCGGGGGCCAGCCACTCGTTGGCGCTCGCCAGATCGGCCTTGAGCTGGAAGCTGTTTTTTCTCAGCGGCTCTTCCGGCGATTGATAGGCGGCCGGGATCTTCACCTTCTGGCGCAGATCGCTGGCCAATTGGTGAAATGCCTCCTGGCTCAGCCCGGAACAGGTGCCGTGCTTCTCCCATTCATGACGATAGAGGAAGCGGCTGGGGTAGAGCCCGGCAAACTGCTGCTCCATGTCCGCATCCAGCCGCTCGCGGGTGCAGCTGGCGGGGTAGCCGCGCTGATACTGGGGCCAGAGCCCATGCAGCACGAACCCCAGCTTGCGGGCGCACTGCTCCCGATCCCCTGGCTTGATGGCGCAATGCTCGGGCGACCAGGAGAGAGCCATGGCGTAATAGTCAAACTCCCCCGCATAGCCTTTGCCCTGGGCGGCGGAGATCCACAACAGCGACCCCACCAGCCATACCATGACCTGCTTCATCCCTCGTTCCCCCTCATCTCTTTGCACCCGGTGGCGCCCCATTTTACGCCCTCATGCTCCCATAACAGGGAGTCAAAGAACAATCGCTCGAAATGGCCTTACTCACTGTGGGTCAGACCAGTAAAAGGTTTCCCCTGCCGGATCAGAGGCGTAAGCTGGCTCTCCGGCGGGCCTTCATGACGCGCCACGTTTCCCCGATTTCATCAGCAACAGGACGTAACATGATCCGCAAGAATCCCTCAGGTCACCTGCCCGTTATCGACGAATCCGCCTATATCGACAAGACCGCCATCATCTGTGGCAAGGTGATCATCAAGGAGAACGTGTTTGTCGGCCCCTATGCCGTGATCCGCGCAGACGAAGTGGACGAGAGCGGTGACATGGAACCCATCGTCATCGGCGCCAACTCCAACATTCAGGATGGCGTCGTCATCCACTCCAAATCCGGCGCTGCCGTCACCATCGGCGAGTTCAGCTCCATCGCCCACCGCAGCATCGTCCACGGCCCCTGCGAAGTGGGTAACCGGGTCTTCATCGGCTTCAACAGCGTGCTGTTCAACTGCCACATCGGCGAAGGGTCCGTGGTGCGCCACAACTCCGTGGTCGATGGCTGCGATATTCCCCCCGGCTTCTATGTCCCCTCCACCACCCGCATCAACCAGCAGAGCGATCTGGCGCAGATCCCGCGCGTCACCGTGGACGCCACCGAGTTCTCCGAGGATGTGGCTCACACCAACATCGACCTGGTCAGGGGTTACAAGGCGCTCTCCAACGAGTTTTGATCCGGCGAGCGGTTCACGACACACAACGGGCGCCACGGCGCCCGTTGTCACAACTGTAAAGAGGGCGAAAAGAGGGTGTAAAGGTGGTTGAGCCGGGCGCACGCGTCGCGTTTGATGGGGGCGTTCCCATCAATGGAGTCATCATCATGTCACGCTATCCTGTCGCCCTTGCCCTGCTGCTGGGCACCACGCTCCTTCATGCCGGCGAGATGCCGCCCCCGATAGGCGCCCGCCAGGGAGGCCCCATGACACCGCCCCCCTCCGTGCTCTATCACGCCAGCAAGCAGGGTGCGGATCCCCAGGCCCTGGTCCAGGCGCTGTCCAAAAACATTGATGCCGCCAAGCCGGATACCCGCTACGAGGTCACGGTCAGCGTGCGCGAACTGCCGCCCCAGCCACTCAAACCCCAGCCCGCCGGTGCGCCGCTCAAGGGGCAGTGAGATGAGTCTGCACCGCCCTTCACTCTGGCTGCTTGCCATGGCCATCGCCCTGCCCGCCATGGCGGGCCCGGGCAACATGGGCAGACCGGGCGGATGGGAGAGCCCTGCCCCGCAGTACGGCCATGGGGCTGGCCCCGGCTTCGGCCACCGCGTCGACAGGCTGCCGGGAGGGGTGGAAACCCTGCTGCTGGCCGGGCTCACCTACTATGTGCTCGACGGCATCTTCTACCGTCGGCAGGAGAACCACTATGTGGTGGTCTCCCCGCCTCCTCAGGTCCTGGTGGTGGCAGAGACAGGGCTCATCCCCCTGGATCTGGATGGCCGCCGCTATTACGTCAGGGAGGGTCACTACTACCTGCGAGAAATAGACGGGCGCTACACCGAGGTGCCGCCGCCAGCGGCGCTGCGCTGAATCGCACGGTGGAACAGATACGAGCAGGGGGCCTTGGCCCCCTCTTTCATTACCGGGGTTTTACCCCACTCGGGTCTGAGCCGCGTACCTCAGGACGGGTCATGCAGGGGCAGCGTCATGGTCACTCTCAGCCCCCCCTGTGCGCGATTGCGCGCCAGGATGGTACCGCCCTGCAGAATCACCGCCTTGCGGGCGATGGCGAGCCCGAGCCCGTAGCCCTTGCCCATGCGGGGTGAGCCGATGCGCACGAAGGGATCGAAGATCCCCGCCAGCTTCCCCTCCTCCACCCCGGGCCCCCGATCGGCGATGGAGAGCTGCACCTCCTGGCCCAGGCGCAGCACGCGAACATTCACCATCTGGCCCGACTGCGAGAAACGCAGTGCGTTGCGCACCACGTTATCCACGGCGCGGCGCACCAGCTCGGCATGCCCCAGCAGGAGACAACCCTCCCCCAGCGCCGCCTCGAGCGCTATCTCGACTCCGGATTGCTGGGCTTCGAACCTGGCATCCTGGACAACCGTCTCCACCAGCGCCAGCAGGTCGTAGTGGCTCTGCTCAAGCCCGTGGCCCTGCTCGGCACGGGAGAGGGTCAGCAGCTCCCCTATCATCCTGTCCATCCGCTCCGTCTCGAGCCGGATCCGCGCCAGGGCGTCGCTCGCCTTCTCCGGGCGCTGCTCCGCCAGGCCGATGGCCATCTGGATGCGGGCCAGGGGGGATCGCAGCTCGTGGGAGACGTCGTGAAGCAGTTGCTCGCGCCCCTCGACCAGTTGCTGCAACCGCTCCACCATGAGATCGAACTCCTTCGCCACCTCCGTCAGCTCGTCCCGGCGCCAGCGCAGAGCGGGCCAGAGTCTGACCCCCAGATCCCCTCTGGCTACCCGATCGAAGCTGCGCCGCAGGGCGTTCATGGGCCGGGTCAGGTGCCAGGCGAACAGAATGCTGAACAAGAGTCCCCCCAGGCCGCCAATCCAGAGCATGGGCGGGGGAATGTTGAGCCAGGAGAGGGGACCGGGAGCAGGCCCGCCGGGGAGAACGCGCGGGTCCGCTCTGGTCTGCAGCAGATAGGTCTGCCCGTCGCTGGCAATCACGGTGCGTGTCAGCACGCTGCCCGGGCCAGATTCCCCGGAGGCTGGCAGCCTGGATGCCCGGGGCGCTGGCCGGGAAGGCGCATCGGAGACATCGAGGAGTGTTATCTGCAGCAACGGCGGCGACATGGCCTGGCTCAATGCCGTCGCAGCCTCGATTCCCCCCTTTGCCAGCACGGCTGCCGCCATCTCCAGATGCTGGCTCGCCAACTGCTGGGCCAGGTGCTCTTCCGGGGGAGCACGCTCGGCACGAAAACCGAGCCAGAGCAGTTGGCTGACCAGCACGATGGCCAGCCAGAACCCCAGCAGAATCTTCCAGAACAAACGTCCCTTGAGGATCACCGTATCTTGTACCCTATGCTGCGCACCGTCTCTATGGTGACGGCCTCCCCCGCTTTTTGCTGCAGTTTCTGCCTCAGGTTGCAGATGTGCACATCGACGCTGCGATCATAGGCCTCCCGCGGGCGCCCTACCCCTTGCAGGGAGAGGGTGTCCTTGGTGACCACCTGCTCCGGTGCTCGCACCAGCAACACCAGCATGTTGAACTCGGTGGCGGTCAGCTCCAGCGGCTCCCCCTGCCAGAGGCAGACCCGGTTGGCCGGGGTGACCGTCAGCTCCCCCAGGATGAGGGCATCCGGCGAGGGGGTTGCGCTCCCCCCCTCGTTGACCCGCCGCAGAACGGCCCGCAGCCGGGCCACCAGCTCCCTGGGGTAGCAGGGTTTGGGCACATAGTCATCGGCCCCCATCTCCAGTCCCACCACTCGATCCACGTTGTCCCCCTTGGCGGTCAGCATGATGATCGGCAGGCGGCTGCGCTGGCGCACCTGGCGCAGCACCTCGGTGCCGCTCAAGTCGGGCAGCATCACATCCAGCAGCAGGGCGCTGTAACGGCCGGAGAGGGCATGGTGCACACCTTCCCCTCCGGTCAGCACCTGGGTGGTATCAAACCCCTCTCCCCCCAGGTATTCACTCAACATGGCGCCCAGTTCGGCATCATCATCCACCAGCAGGATCTTCATATGCGGTCTCCCTTGTCGGCGGCCATTTTCGCCGCTTGCCACGCACTTGGCAGCCATTTTTACGAAACCCTTACGCTTGGCGCAAAGAGCCTTAACCCGGCTCTGGGGTAGAGTGCCGCCGTGATCGTCATTCAGGATACAGGTTGTCATGCCCACGTTCTCCCCTCGTCTCTTCTGGCTGCTGCCCCTGTGCGCCCTCGCCCTGTTGCTGGCCTGGCGCCCCCAGGCCAAGGCACCCGCCAGCGACTACATCACCGCCAGTGCCGAGACCCGGGATCTGGAGCAGCTCATCATGGCGGACGGCACCCTGAAGGCGCGCAAGCAGGTGAGCGTGGGCGCCCAGGTGTCGGGCCAGATCAAGAAACTGCACGTGACTCTGGGGCAGGAGGTCAAACAGGGGGAGCTGCTGGTCGAGATCGACGATCTGCCCCAGCAGAACGCCCTCAAGGATGCCCTGGCCCAGCGCGACAACCTCCAGGCCCAGCTGGATTCCAAAGAGGCCACCCTTCGCAATGCTCGCCTCGCATACCAGCGCCAGCGGCAGATCGTCGCAAGAGGTCTTGGCAGCACGGCCGACCATGACAGCGCCAAGGCGACCCTGGACGAGACCCTGGCCGATATCCGGGCCCTCAACGCCCAGCGGGTGCAGGCCGAGATCGCGGTGGACACAGCCCGGGTCAACCTGGGGTATACCCGGATCCTGGCCCCCCTCTCCGGTACCGTGGTGGCCATGCCGGTGGAGGAGGGGCAGACCCTCAACGCCAGCCAGAGCACCCCTACCCTGCTCAAGATTGCCCAGCTCGACACCATGACGGTGGAGGCCAGGATCTCCGAGGCCGACGTCATCAACGTCCGGGTCGGCATGCCGGTCTATTTCACCATTCTTGGCAACAGCCAGCGCCGCTTCGAGGGATCCCTGCGGGCCATCGAGCCCGCCCCCGACACCATCAATGACGACGACACCACCAGCAGCAGCGACAGCAGCGCCATCTATTATCACGGCCTGTTCGAGGTGCCCAACCAGGATGGTCAGCTCAGGATCAGCATGACGGCCCAGGTCTATCTGGTGGTCGCCCGGCTCAAAGATGCGCTGGTGATCCCGGCCATCGCCCTGCAGGGGGATCAGGTCAGGGTGATCGACGACGGAGGCCGGATCAGCCTGCGCCGGGTCAAGGTCGGCCTGAACAACAAGGTGGATGCCCAGATCCTGTCGGGCCTGAGCACCGGTGAGCGGGTCATCGTCAGCGAAGTGAACGCAGGCCAGAGCAACGCCGCCGGGGGCATGCCGCCCCCCATGGGGATGTGACCATGGGCGCCTTGTTGCAACTGCGCGGCATCCACCGCCACTTCGGAGAGGGTGAGCGCACCGTCACCGTGCTCGATGGCATCGATCTGGCGATCGCCCGTGGAGAGATGGTGGCCATCGTCGGCGCTTCGGGCTCCGGCAAATCCACCCTGATGAACCTGCTGGGCTGCCTGGATCAGCCGAGCGAGGGGGCCTATCTGGTGGCCGGGCGCGATACTGCCACCCTCAGCCGGGACGAGCTCGCCGCCCTGCGCCGGGAGCACTTCGGCTTCATTTTCCAGCGTTATCACCTGCTGGCGGATCTCGATGCCCGCACCAATGTGGAAGTGCCCGCCCTCTACGCCGGTCTGGATCCGGCCGAGCGACGCCAGCGGGCCGAGGCCCTGCTGACCCGCTTCGGCCTCGCCAGCCGGCTCGAACACAAGCCAAGCCAGCTCTCCGGCGGCCAGCAGCAGCGGGTCAGCATCGCCCGGGCCCTCATCAACGGCGGCGAGGTGATCCTGGCCGACGAGCCGACCGGGGCCCTCGACAGCCAGAGCGGCGCCGAGGTGATGGCGAGCCTTCAAGCTCTGCATCGCCAGGGCCACACCCTGGTGATCGTCACCCACGACATGGACATCGCCCGCCACGCCGAGCGGATCATCGAACTGAAAGATGGCCGGGTGATCGCCGATCGCCGCACGCGCGAGCCACAGGCCCTTCCCCAGGCGACCCAGGCCGCCACCAAGACGTCCGCCAGGGGGAAGACCCCGCTGATGGCGGGGCTCGGGAATGCCCTGCAGATGGCCCTCAAGGCCATGGTTGCCCAGCGTCTGCGCACCTTTCTCACCATGCTCGGCATCATCATAGGTATCGCCTCCGTGGTGACCGTGGTGGCCCTCGGGCAGGGCTCCCGGGAGCGAGTGCTGGAGAACATCAACGCCATGGGCACCAGCACCCTGGAGGTGTTCCCCGGCCGCGGCTTCGGGGACATGCGCTCCGCTACCATACAGACGTTGCGGATCGGGGACGCCGAGGCCATCGCCCGGCTGGACTACGTGCACAGCGTCACCCCCAGCCTCAGCACCAGCGCCACCCTGCGCCTTGGCAGCACCGCCGTCTCCGGCACCATCAACGGCGTCGGCGCCCAGTTCTTCCAGGTCAGGGGCTATCGCCTGGCCCAGGGCATGGGCTTTGATCGCCAGAGCGAGGAGAGCCTGGCCTAGGAGGTGGTGATCGACGAGCACACCCGGGACAAGCTGTTCGCCCCGACCCAGTCCCCCCTGGGCCAGGTGATCCTGCTGGGGGATCTGCCCTGCCGGGTGATCGGAGTCGCCATCAAGAACCAGAGCGGCTTTGGCAGCGACGAGACCCTCAACGTCTGGATCCCTCATACCACCGCCATGAGCCGCCTGCTGGGGCAGAGCCATCTGCGCAGCATCAGCGTGCGGGTGCGGGACGAGGTGAGCCTGGACGCCGCCCAGGACGGCATCAGCCGCCTGCTCACCCTGCGCCACGGCAGCCAGGACTTCTTCCTGCTCAACACCGACAGCATCCGCCAGACCATCAGCCAGACCAGCGCCACCCTGACCACGCTGATCGCTCTCATCGCCCTCATTTCCCTGATCGTCGGGGGCATAGGGGTGATGAACATCATGCTGGTCTCGGTCACCGAGCGCACCCGGGAGATAGGGGTGCGGATGGCGGTCGGCGCCCGGACCCGGGACATCCAGCAGCAGTTCCTCATTGAAGCCGTGCTGATCTGCCTGCTGGGGGGCGTGCTCGGCATCGCCCTCTCCCTGGTGCTGGGCCAACTGTTCGACCACTTCAGCAGCGGCGTCCGGATGAGCTACTCCCTTGCCGCCATGGGGGTGGCCTGCCTTTGCGCCAGCCTGATCGGGGTAATATTCGGCTTCGCCCCGGCCCGCCGGGCCGCCAGGCTGGACCCCATCCACGCACTGGAGCGCGAATAGCCCGCATTGACGCCGGGGTGACGCCACTCTCCCCGACACCGGATCGGGGGCCGATGCCCGGCCCCGCCACCAAGCCTGAACGCCCGCACTTCTTCCCTGAATGCGCGGGTTCTTTGACCGGGTCCCGTACCCGGTCTTTTTTTGTCTCCCGCCCGCCACACCCACAAAAAAAGCCGCCCGAAGGCGGCTTTTGTCATCACGGGCCAGTCGGTTACCCCGGGCCATCAGGCGCCGATGATGCCGCCATCGTCCCGGGTGATCCGCAACACAGCGGAGCGGGGAATGGCGGTGCCGCCGTCCGGGAAATGGGAGGGCGCCCCCTCCTCACCCGGGTGCTGCACCCCGACGAACATGGTGCGCCAGTCAGGCGTGAAGGTGAGGCCCGTTATTTCGCAGGCCACGGGGCCGGTCAGGAAGCGGCGCACCTCGCCGCTCGCGGGATCGGCGCACAGCATCTGGTTGTTGCCCATGCCGGCAAACTGCTTCTCGTTGGAGTAGTCGCCGTCGGTCTGGATCCAGAGCCGCCCCGCCTCGTCGAAGCCGATGCCGTCCGGGCTGTTGAACATGTTGTCCGGGTGGATGTTGGCACTGCCCGCCATCAGCCCCTCCTTGTGCACGCCGGGGTTGCCCGCCAGCAGGAAGAGATCCCACTCGAAGCGATCGCTCCCGTGATCGTCCCCCATCGGGCGCCAGCGGATGATCTGGCCATAGGGGTTCTCGGCCCTGGGATTGGCGCCATCGAGAGGTTGGTTCTCCTTGAGGCCGCGGTTCTTGTTGTTGGTCAGGGTGCAGTAGACCTCGGCCCTGTGGGGATGCACGGCCACCCACTCGGGCCTGTCCATGGTGGTGGCGCCCAGCCGGGTCGCCGCCTCCCGGGCGAAGATGAGCACCTCCCCCTGATCGGCGAAGCCGTTCTCCCGGGTCAGGCCGTGCTGGCCGTGCACCAGGGGCAGCCACTGGCCAGTACCCTTGAGCTCCCCCTCCCTGGCCTCGAAGCGAGCCACATAGAGGGTGCCCTCGTCCAGCAGATCCCGGTTCGCAGGATCGTTGCCCGGCGCCACCTTGTTCTTCGAGACGAAGCGGTAGATGTGCTCCCCCCGCTCGTCGTCGCCGAGGTAGACCACGGCGCGGCCATCCTGGTTGACGGTGAAGGCCGCATTCTCATGCTTGAAGCGGCCAAGGGCGGTACGCTTCTTCGGGGTGGAGGCGGGATCGCGGGGATCGATTTCCACCACCCAGCCGAAGCGGTGCGGCTCCTGGGGATGCTTCGCGAGATCGAACCGCTCGTCAAATTTGTGCCAGCCAAAGCCTGCATCCTCGGCGGCCAGGCCGTAGCGGGCGGCGCGCTGGTCCAGCACCGGCTTGCCCTCGCTGCCGAAGTAGCCGTTGAAGTTCTCCTCGCAGGTGAGGTAGGTCCCCCAGGGGGTCTGGCCATTGGCGCAGTTGTTGAAGGTGCCAAGGGCGGTGCGCCCCTCGGGATCGGCCTGGGTCTTGAGCAGGGCATGGCCCGCCGCCGGGCCGCTCAATGTCATGGGGGTCGTGGCGGTGATGCGGCGGTTGAGGGCCCCCTTGGGGTTGGCCTGCCACTTGCCATCTTTGCGTACCAGCTCCACCAGGGAAACCCCGTGGGCCGCCTGAGCCTTGGCGACAGCCTCTGCACTGAGGGTCTTGCCACCATCTTCAAACAGGTATTCGTAGTTGGTGTATTCGTTGTTGACGGCGAGCAGGGCGCGATCCGGCCCCAGGGAGAAGAAGCTCATGCCGTCGTTGTTGTCGCCAAACTGGCGGGCCTGGGACTTGGCATCATTGCCCTGGGCAAAGGCGGGGGCATCGGGGAAGAGGGCATCTCCCCAGGCGATCAGCACCTCGGCCTTGTAGCCGGGCGGCACCACTATGGTGTCGGCCACCGAGGCGGGCACGGCCTGGAAGCCAAGCAGCGGCCGGGTGGCGGCAGCCACGGCCTGGGCCACGGGGCTCGCGGCAAAGAAGGCCACCATGCTGGCGGCGCCCACCCCTTTGAGGAAGCCACGGCGGCTCAGGCCCGCCTCGATGAGGCGGTTGAATGCCGGCTCCTGCTCGCGGGGGTGGTTGGCACTGTCTTTCTCGTCAAAACGGCTCATCGGCTTTTCCTTGTTATCTCGGCGCAATCATTGCGTCATCACGGCGTCCGGCCAGAGCATGGCAGCGCTTTATTAAACGAGGATGACAAATGACGAGATAACCGGCTGGCCCGGCAAGACGCCACCGCAAACGACAAGGGGCGGTGGACACCAGCCTCACCGCCCCAAGAGACACATCGCCGACAGAAGCTCTCCCCTCTATCTAACCGCACTTCTTCAGACTGATATGCCCGTTTGTACCGGATAGCACCCGCTGACAGCTGGCAGCCTCTAGCCGCACTTCTTCAGGCTGATATGCCAGTTGGCGCCGGATTGCACCTGATGTTTGGCGGCGAAGCTGTCCATGTTCAGGGCCACCGACACCTGCAACAGGCTGTTGAGGTAGACCAGGGGCTGGCCCTCCGGCACATCGCCAAAGCTGCTGACGTAGGGGGCCTTGCCCTCGTATTTCAGCGCATCCCCTTCGCTGATCCTGATGCAGGCGTTGTCCCCCTTGTGGATACCCGCCTTGGTCAGCAGGCTGTCGTCGATATTGGTCCAGACGTTGCCGTACTGCACGTCCAGGATCGGAATGGTGCCCTTGAGGGTACCGTCTTGCTCGACCACCGCGGGCTGATAGGGGATGGTCACCACCTCGGCGGGCAGCAGAGGCCCCACCTGCTCGAAGCTGATGGCACCGGAGGCGAGGCGGGCGCCGGTGTAGGCGTAGACGTCGCGGCCGTGGAAGGTATAGGACTTCTCGGAGCCCTTGAGGCGGTTGGTTTTCTCGTCTATCTGGCGCACCGCCTCGATGCCCAAGTGCTCCGCCACCAGGGTCAGGGTGCCGTTGTCCGGGCTGACGATGTAGTGGCCGCTCCTGGTCTTGAGTACCACCGACTTGCGTTCGGTGCCGACACCGGGGTCCACCACGCTGACGAAGACGGTGCCCGCGGGCCAGTATTGCAGGGTCTGATAGAGGCGGTAGGAGGCTTCCCAGATGTTGTAGGCCGGGATCTCGTGGGTCAGGTCATGGAGCGGCAGGGTGCGGTCCACCCCGAAGGCGACCCCCTTCATGGCCGAGACGGCGCCATCCTTGAGACCGAAGTCGGTCTGGAACACCAGGGCCTCGTTGGCAAGGGCACTCGCCCCCACCAGAGAAAGGGCGAGCACGAGGGCGCGGGGGACGATACGAATATCCATGTCAGGGCTCCTTTAAAGACGTTTGGACGTCCAGATTGCCACTCATGGCGATCTTTGCAACCCCTGATGCCCGAATGGGGGGCGAAATGACTCGCCAATCCGCCCCGTGCGGGTGTATCCATGGGGCATCCAACGCCGGGAGCACACCAGATGACCAGAGAGCATCACGACACCATTTTGCTGAGCCTGGGCAATACCCGAAGCCAGGTCGCGCTCACCGCGGCCGATGGCACCAGCCAGACATTTGCATTGACACTGGGGCTCGATGCTCTGACCCCGGGACCCTTTCGCCGGGATCCGCCTACGCCCCTGGAGCTTGAGCAGGCCATCATGGTGGTGGAGGATGTGCTGATGCCCCTCGCGGCACGGATCCCGCCCCACCCCGTGCTGCACCTGCAAAGCCCGGAGCCCCTGGCCGAGGTGCTCGGCAACCGGGTGCAGAGCCGGGAGAACATAGAGCGGTTGTTCGGCCAGCTTGCCGCCATGGTGGAGGGGGATCCCCTGGCCTCGGCCCAGTTGCCGAGGGAGAGGCACATCGCAGCAGCCCTGCTGATCCTGCGGGAGTGGATGCACCACCTGGATGCCGGGAGCGTCGTCCTGGTCGATGGGTGATGCCCTGTCACACAGCGGGCTCGAAGGGATGCCGTGACACCGCCCAGGCCAGCCCCAGGCTTGTCAGGGTGCAGCCGACGAAGAGCAGATCCAGCGCGACGCCAAGACCGGCCCCGTCGCTCACCCAGCCCAGCAACACGGGTACCCAGTTCGCCACATAGGCGATCACATAGAAGAGGGAGAGCAGCCGCGCGTGGCTGGCCGGGGGCGCGATGCGATTGATCAGGGTCGCACTGCCCACGAACACGGCCCCCTGGGCATAGCCCGCCACCAGTAGCCCGAGTCCCGCCAGCCAGCTGGGCAGGCCGTGAACAGCCCCGGCAAAGAGCAGCACGCACAGCGCCAGGGCCAGCACGCCGCTTTGCAGGGTATGGCGGGCATCGAGGCGACGGGCCCAGAGCTGGCAAAGCCCGGAGAAGACCAGATAGGCCGCGACAAGATAGCCGAACAGCCCCAGATCCGTCATGCCCAGCATC
The DNA here is from genome assembly GCF_040908265.1 of Aeromonas sp. R5-1. Lineage (NCBI taxonomy): Bacteria > Pseudomonadati > Pseudomonadota > Gammaproteobacteria > Aeromonadales > Aeromonadaceae > Aeromonas > Aeromonas sp. R5-1. Next base: position 14,542 of record NZ_JBFODJ010000091.1, on the reverse strand, counting down.
TCGCTCACCACCTTGGGACCCATGGCCAGCAAGCTGGCCGCCACCGCCCAGGCGGTGAAGAGCGCCAGGGCGCAAAGAAAGAACCCGGCCCCCGTGGCCCTGAGCCCCTCTCCCAGGGATCCGCCACCCTGCCCGCTCGGGGCGGCATCCGTCACCCTGACCCCTTTGGGCCAGCTCAACACCAGCCCCCCGATGGCGCAGGCCGCCATCCCCAGGATCAGCAGAAACGGCAGCGTGGTCGGGTAGAGATCCTGCTGCAGCGCCAGCCCGCTGAACACGGGGCCAAGGGCCAGCCCGGCGGTGAACGATAATGTGGCGCTCAGGGCCGCCCGCTTGCCCCCATCCCTGGGGCCAAAACGCAGCAGCGCCACATTGGCGGCACCGGTCAGGCTGCCCGTGCCAATCCCGGCCAGCAGCCGCGCCAGCAAAAGGGTCCAGAAGCTGTCGGCCAGGGAAAAGAGCAGTGCCCCGCCCCCGACCGCCACCAGGGCAGGCAGGATCAGGGTGCGCAGATCCGCCACGCGTCCCGCCAGGTTGCCCACCCCGAACAAGGCGATGAGCACGCCCCCCGCATAGCCGCCATAGATGAGGCTGAGGCCGAGATCGCTCAGAGCCAGCGCCGCCTGGTAATGGGGATAGAGCGGGGTAGGCACGCTGCTGTTGAGCAGGGCCGACATCAGGGCGAGGGAGAGAAACCAGCGTAGACGAGGATGGACAACCTGACCTGGCTCGCAAGCCGGGACGCTTGAGACAGACATGGACACTCCAGTGGCAGACGAATGAAACCGCAATCGGGAGCGACATCATAGCGATCCCGCACACCCCGGACTGCGGCAGTTCTGCATCACGCCGACTCAATCCTGCATCACGTCGGGGTGGCGCGCGCCCTTGGCAGGGGAGCCGCAGGCACGCACCGGACCCGGTCTATCCCCTTGTGCTGCCATCCCCGCTGGCATCTAATATTGCGGCGCCAATCAGGCGTTCTGCTTGAGTGAGGAGCAAGCATGATCAACTGGGACGATGCCCGCTTCTTCCTGGCCCTGGCACGGCGGGGCAGCCTGCGGCAGGCCGGACTCGAGCTCGGGGTGGATCAGGCCACCGTCGGGCGGCGGATCACCCTGCTCGAGCAGCAGCTGGGGGCCAAGCTGTTTATCCGCACCCCCAGACACTATCGCCCCAGCCCCCTGGGGGAAGCGCTGCTGCCCCAGGCCGAGGCCATGGCGCAGGCGGCCCTGGCCATGATGCGCACCGCGAGCCTGGGGGAGCTGGAAGGGGAGCTTTGCATCGCCACCACGGATACCCTGGCCCAGGGCTTCGTGCTGCCCGCGTTCAGCCTGCTGCGCCAGCGCCACCCCGGCATCCGCCTCAAGTTGCTGACCGCCGTCAGCGTGAGCGACATCCCCAATCAGGAGGCGGATCTCGCCATTCGCAGCGTGCGCCCCGAGCAGGGAGATCTCGTGGTCAAACGGCTCGCCACCATCAAGATGGGGCTCTACGCCTCTCCCGACTACCTGGCCAGGCGGGGCACGCCCCGCTCGGGTCAGGCACTGCAAGAGCACGACCTGCTGCTCTTTCCCAGAGAGCTCGTCGCCCGTCACTGGCTGAGTCTGTGCGGCGAACCGCTCCACGAACCCAACGTGGTCCTGCAGAGCAATGCCCAGCTGGTGCTGATGGCGGCCGCCCGGCAGGGGCTCGGCATCGCCCTGCTCTCCACCTTCCTCGCCGAGGAGGATCCCGCCCTGGTGCGCCTGCTGCCTGACCAGCACGATCCCATCGACATCTGGATGGTGCTGCACCCGGACGTGCAGAAGACGGGCCGAATGCGCGCCCTGGTGGCAGCCCTGGAGGAGGTGTTCCAGCCCCTGCAACAGACCCAGCCCTCCGCCACCCCCTGTCAAACGCACAGGGATTGAGCGGGTATGCCCCCCATACGGGGCACTTTCTTCGCAACGAACCATGTTAGAGTCCGCCGCTGTTTTTTCCTTTGATAACGGGGCCTTACATGAAGAAGTTTGTTGTTTCATCCAGTGTCATCCTGATGGCGGGCTTGCTGACAGCCTGTGCGAGCGAGTCGTCGCGCACCCTGGAGGTACCCAAGGTTGCCTCCTATCAGAGCCACTATCAGGGCGCACGCAACCCCATCGCCGTCGGCAAGTTCGACAACCGTTCCAGCTACATGCGTGGCATCTTCTCCGACGGCGTGGACCGGCTGGGCAACCAGGCGAAAACCGTGCTGATCACCCACCTGCAGCAGACCGGCCGCTTCAGCGTGCTGGATCGCGACAACATGGCGGAGATCCAGGCCGAAGCCGGGATCAAGCAACAGGCCCAGCAACTCAAGGGCGCCGACTACGTGGTCACCGGCGACGTCACCGAGTTTGGTCGCAAGGAAGTCGGCGATCATCAGCTGTTTGGCATCCTGGGTCGCGGCAAGTCACAGATCGCCTATGCCAAGGTCAACCTGAACATCGTCAACGTCACCACCTCGGAAGTGGTCTTCTCTTCCCAGGGTGCCGGGGAGTACGAACTCTCCAACCGCGAGATCGTCGGCTTCGGCGGCACCGCCAGCTACGACTCCACCCTGAACGGCAAGGTGCTGGATCTCGCCATCCGCGAGGCAGTCAACAATCTGGTGAACGGCATCGAGACCGGTGCCTGGCGCCCGGCCCAATGAGGAGAGACGAGATGACGCTGTTCCGTCCTTCCCTGCTGCTGGTCAGCGGCCTGCTGCTGAGCGCCTGCGCCCAGGGGCCGCAGACGCTCTACAACTGGGAGCAATATCAGGGAGTGGTTTACCAGCACATGCAGGGTGACGACACCGGGGTCGAAGCGCAGATCGATGCGCTGGAGAAAAACCAGCAAGAAGCGAGCGCCAAGGGGCAGGCTGTGCCACCGGGCTTTCACGCTCACCTCGGCATGCTGTACGCCCAGCTCGGCAAGGATGCCCAGACTCGCGAGCAGTTCGAAACCGAGAAGCGCCTCTTCCCCGAATCGGCCCCCTTCATGAACTTCCTGATGTCCAACAAGAAGGGAGAGACCCAATGACCCTGCGCACCCTCCTTGCCCTCACGCTGGGCGCCCTCCTCCTGGGCGGCTGTGCACAGGGCCCCGGCTACGACTACAGCAACTTCAAGGAGAGCAGACCAACCTCCATTCTGGTGCTGCCGCCGGTGAATCACTCGCCTGACATCAAAGCGGGCCCCAGCCTGCAATCCCAGATCACCTATCCGCTCGCCGAGTCCGGCTATTACGTACTGCCGGTGGCGGTCACCAACGAGACGTTCCGGCAGAACGGCATGACCGAGCCCGCCGACATCCAGGCGCTGCCCATCAAGAAGCTCCACGAGATCTACGGTGCCGATACCGCCCTCTACCTCGACATCAAGGAGTACGGCACCAGCTATCTGGTCATCTCCAGCGAGACAGTGGTCACCGCCAGTGCCCGCCTGGTGGATCTGCGCACCGGCAAGCTGCTGTGGGAAGGCAGTGCCAGCGCCAGCAGTGCCGAGCAGCAGGGCAATTCGGGGGGCGGCCTCATCGGCATGCTGGTGGTGGCGGTGGTCAATCAGATTGCCAACACCCTGACCGACAAGGGCCATGAAATCGCCGGCATCACCAGCGTCAGGCTGCTCAGTGCCGACACGCCCAACGGCATCCTCCCTGGCCCCCGCTCGCCGAAATACCAGGCTCGCTAAGGCGCGTCGTCTCACCCCACACAAGAGGGCGCCATGCCCTCTCGTTTCAGTCGCCACCCCTTTCCCCTGCCTGACATCGCATGACGCCTCATCGTCTATCTTTTTGATATTGTTGGCTCATTCTTGCGCATGCCGGGTGACGACCCACCAACTTCATCTGGTGATGCCCGGCAAAATCAGTTACAAAAAAGGCCTCTGTCACCACGGAAGCGTTCACGCCATGGCCGCCTCACTGCTGCGTTTCCTCCCCCGTCGATGGCTCACCCGGCTTGGCTGGCTCTGCCTGGCCCTGATGGGGCTCGGATTGGTGTGCAACTACACCTACTTCGTCATCAGGCACGACATGGCGCTCATCACCGCCAAGCAGCCCAACCTGTTCGAGGTGTTCTATCAGCGGGCTCGCATCCTGGCGCCAGAGAAACTGGCCGCCTTCATCGACAACAGCAGCATCAAGATGCCCATCTTCAGCGAGAACGGGGATGCGACGGCCTATGCCTATGGCTATGATCTCCCCACCCTGAAGCGCCTGGCGGTCATTCCCGTGTTGCCCCCGGCCAACCAGATGCTCCTCGCCTACCTGTACGTCATCTCCAACTCCGAGGTCCTCAACCTCTACGCCTTCTATGACGATCGCCGCCTGCTTGGCATGGTCGCCAACAAGGGGATGCTGCCGAGCCAGCTGCTCCCGGTCAACACCGACCTCAATGACATCGAGCCCTGGACCCACTTTTTCGGTTGCGCCTCCTTCGCGGCCACCCATGTCCCCTGCAGCACGGATGAAGCCTGGGTATCCGAGATCTACACCGACACCTTCACCGGACTGAATACCATCACCCTCTACTTCCCCTTCGTCTATTACGAGCCCGCCATCAAGGACTACCGCTATGGACTCAAAGGCATCGACATCGCCGTCGACCGGGCGTTCAAGGAGGTGCTGCACCCCTTCGAGAGCCTCAATCCGACCCGGACCGTCCTCTCCTTCGAAGAGGTCGAGCCCTGCCGCCCGTTCCACCTCTGCCTGAGCACGCCGCTGATGCGCACTCAGGCAGGCAATGATCTCTACCTCAAGTGGTCATACAGTTACGGCGATTTCATCCGGTCCGTGCTCTACGGGGCGGCCTTCAAGCTCTATCTCATCATCCTGCTGCTGATCATGCTGACGGGGCGCAGCCTGGTTACCCGTCTGCGCATCCTAGCCCAGACCGACCACCTGACCCGGCTGCCACGCCGTGACATCCTCAATCAGGCGCTGCTGCGGGAGCACGACTACCTGATGATCCTCGACATCGACAACTTCAAGTCCGTCAACGACACCCATGGTCACGGGGTGGGTGACCTGGCGCTCGTCGCCTTCGCCAATCACCTCAAGACCAATATCCGCAAGGGCGATGTCGCCATTCGCTGGGGCGGGGAAGAGTTCATCGTGCTGTTCAAGGGGATGGACGATGACAACATGATGCATCACTCCGCCGCCCGCCTGCTGGAGCGGCCATTGCGCATCCCCGAGCTGCCCGCCCCCATCACCTTCTCTGCCGGAGTGACCCGCATTCGCGATTACCTGACGGTGGCCGAGGCGGTGCAACTGGCCGACGACCTGCTCTATCACGTCAAGCAGCACGGCAAGCGCAATATCGCCTATTACCAGGGGCAGACCATCCGCCTTATCCGCGATCCGGGTGACAATTCAGCCCCCTGAGCGGCCCGGCTTCTGCCGCTCCCCTGCTATCTGTTACCATCCCGGCCACGCTGATTGTTTCCGTCCCGGCCACGGGACGGGATAACCCCATACTGGTGCCCTATGTCCATTGCCTCTTTCGCCGAACTGGCCCTCTCCCCCCGCTTGCAGCAAACCCTGACCGAGCTTGGCTACGCCGCCCCCACCCCGGTGCAGGCCAGCGCCATCCCCCTGATCCTCGCGGGGCGGGATCTGATGGCGGGCGCCCAGACCGGCACCGGCAAGACCGCCGCCTTCGTGCTGCCGCTGCTGGAGCAGTTGCTGCAACACCCGACGAGCGATGCCCCCCGCCCCATTCGCGCCCTGGTGCTGGTGCCGACCCGCGAGCTGGCGGTGCAGGTTGCCGAGAGCGTCGCGCGCTACGGTCAGGGCACGGATCTCACCAGCGCCCTGGTCTACGGCGGGGTCAGCATCGCCGCCCAGGTGGAGGCGCTCAAAGCCGGGGTGGATATCCTCATCGCCACCCCGGGCCGCTTGCTCGACCATCTGCGCCAGGGGGCCCTGAGCCTTGGGAGCCTCCGCCATCTGGTGTTCGACGAGGCGGACCGCATGCTCGACATGGGCTTTATGGACGAGATAAAGGCCCTGCTCAGGCAGATACCGGCGGATCGCCAGACCCTGCTGTTTTCGGCCACCTGCGACGACAACCTCTTTGCCCTGAGCCGGGTGCTCTTGCGCGACCCTGAGCTTATCGAGGTGGCCGCCCGCAACACCACGGCGGCCGAGGTGGAGCAGCGGGTCTATGCGGTGGACAGCGATCGCAAGGTGGCGCTGGTCCAACACATGCTGACCGTGAAGGGCTGGGCGCCGGCGCTGATCTTCAGCCGCACTCGCCAGGGGGCGGACAAGCTGGCCCAGCAGCTTGGCAAGGGGGGCATCAATGCGCTCGCCTTCCACGGGGATCTGTCACAGAGCGCGCGGGAAAACGTGCTGCTGGCGTTTCGCGCCGGCACCTTGCAGGCCCTGGTGGCCACCGACGTGGCGGCTCGCGGCCTCGATATCAGCGAGCTCAACCATGTGATCAATCTGGAGTTCCCCCATCAGCCCGAGGATTACGTCCACCGCATCGGGCGCACCGGCCGCGCCGGCAACAAGGGGCTCGCCATCACCTTGTTCAGCCCGGAAGATGCGCCCCTGCTGGAAAAAGTCGAAGCCGTGCTCGATACCCGCCTGCCCCAGCAGTGGTTCCCGGGCTTTGAGCCGGATCTCACCCGCTTCGACCCCGAGCCGCGCCGCGCCAGCAAGGGCGCCCAGAAGCAGAAGGCCAGAAAGCAGGCCCTCGCGGGCAACAAGGGCGGCAAGGGACGAAAATCCTGACACGACTGTTTGCTGGGACAGCCATGCGCCTGCCCCAGCATCACCCCTCTCCAGACCCAGGCCTGTGGGGTGACGCCAACCGCTTTCCTGCCCCCCTGTTCTGCTCCGCGCCCTCCTCCTCAGTCCGCTTGCCCTGACCCGGCGACCCTTTGCCACACTCTGCTACAAAAGAGGTAGTCAGGGGGCACACTTTCGCCACAAAGCAGGCGTGCAATGGAGGCATGGACAAGGAGGACATCATGAAACCCGCATCCCTCGTCTGGGCCCTGCCCCTGACCCTCACCCTGCTCTGGCTTGCTGGCCTCACCCAGTGGCCCACCAGCGTCTGGCCCTGGCGCCACGAGCTGCTGATCCTGACCGGCCTGATTGGCCTTGGCGCCATGACCCTCTCTTTGCTGCTGGCCCTGCGCCTGCCCAGGCTCGAAGCCTGGTGCGGCGGGCTGGATCGCATGTTGCACCTGCACCGCAGTAGCGCCCTCTGGGCCACCGGCACCCTGGTGGCCCACTGGCTGCTGGTGGAAGCCCCCAAGTGGGCTGTCGCCGTCGACTGGCTGACCCGGCCGGCGCGCCGCGGTGCTGGTGCTGGTGCTGGTGCTGGTGCTGGTGCTGGTGCTGGTGCTGGCAACGATGCCCTCTGGCACAGCCTCGGCAATACCCTGGGGGAGTGGGGTTTCTATCTGCTGCTGGCGCTGGTGGTGGTAAGCCTGCTGGCGGTGGTGCGCTACGAGCGCTTCAAGGTGGTTCACCGGCTGGCCCCGGTCATCTATCTGATGGGCTGGCTGCACGGGCTCTGCCTGCTGCCGCGCATCGGCGCCCTGACCCCGGTCGGCCTGACCCTGCTTATCGGCGGCGGGCTGGGTGCTCTGGGGGCGCTCTACTCCCTGTTTGGCCGGGTGGGACGGGACGCACGCCGCCAGGGGACGGTCAGCGCCCTCACCCCTCTGGACGAGTGCACCCTGGAGATCAGGGTCACCCTGGCCTCTCCCATTACTGGCTACCGCCCCGGGCAGTTCGCCTTCTTCGACTTCGCCGGGCGCGGCGAGCCCCATCCCTACACCCTGGTCAATGTCTCGGCGGATGGCCGCACCCTGACACTGGCGGTGCGCGCCCTCGGGGATCACACCCGCTGGCTGCACCGCCACCTCAAGGTGGGGAATGCGGTCACCGTGACCGGCCCCTATGGCGCCTTCGCCCTGCCGGATCCGGCCCCGGCGCTCTGGGTGGGCGCCGGTATCGGCATCACCCCCTTCGTCGCCTGGCTGGAGGCCCTGGTGCGCCGTGGCGAACAACGCCCCGGCACCACCTTGCTGCAATGCGCCCCCACCGCCGAGGCCGCCCCTTATCACGCCCGGCTGGCCGAGCTGTGCCGCCGGGCCGGGGTCGAGTACCAATTGCACCTGGAATCCGAGCGCGGCCGACTGAATCTGGCCGCCCTGGGCCAACGCCAGCACACCCCGGTGTGGTTCTGCGGCCCAGAGCCCATGGCCCAGAGCCTGGATGCCCGCCTGGCCACCCCGCTGCACCGGGAGCTGTTCCGCTTCCGTTGACGGGCCAGTCGGTGCAGCCAGCCATCGGCAGCGCCGTTTTTCTCGGTGCGAGGCGCACTCGGGCCGGCAAACAGCAAGATTGTCCAAGCGGGCGGCACAGGCTTGGGGCTAGATTAGGGAGGCAGTCTGGTTCAGGAGGGAAAGATGGCGCAGGACAACCAGTTCATATTCGCACACAGTCAGCACCTGGCGAGCCTGACTGCGCTGCGGGTCAACATGACGGAATTTCGCTACGACCGTCACGCCCACGAGGAGTACTCCTTCGGGGTCACTCTGGCCGGGCGGCAGAACTTCTTCTGCCACGGCGGAGCCCACTCCAGCCCGGCAGGCAGCGTCATCCAGTTCAATCCCGGGGATGTCCACGACGGTCATGCCGGTGACAACGCCAGCCTCGACTACACCATGCTCTACATTCCGCCCCACGAACTCACCCCGCTGTTTGCCGATGCCGCGGGCGAGCGGGCAATGGGGACCTATCGGTTGTTGCAGCCCCTGGTGCGCGATGAGGCGCTGAGCGCCTGCATCCTCGAGCTGGCCCAGGCGGTGCGCGGCCAGGCCGACAGCATAGAGCAGGAGTTTGCCCTCTATCGCCTCGCCACCCGGGTGATGCAGCAGGCGGGACGTTTTGAGCCCAATGGCCGGGTGAGCCGCATCGATCGCCTCCTGTTGCAGGCCAGGGACTTTATCCACGCCCACTTCCAGCAGGATATCTCCCTGGCCGACATCAGCGCGGCGGCCAACATCTCCAAGTACCACTTCCTGCGGCTGTTTCGCCAACAGCTTGGCATCACACCCCATCAATACGTGATCAACTGCCGCATCAATGCCGCACGGCGCGCCTTGGCCGCCGGAGAGTCGGCGCAGGATCTGGTGTACCGCTACGGTTTCACCGATCTCAGTCACCTCAACCGTCGCTTCAAGCGCATCTATGGCATGACTCCCACCCAATACAGTGCCAGCCTGATCCGCTGAGCCCAAGGAACACCCCATGATTGAGCTTCTCGCCTATGCCATCGGCATCATGTATACCCCTGGCCCCGTCAACCTCATCGGCCTCAATGCAGGCCTGGGTGGCCGCACCCGCGCCTCCCTTGGCTTCTTCCTCGGGGTCGGCTTGGCGATGTTCGTGCTCCTGCTGCTCTTTGGCTGGGCGGGCACCCGCCTGGTGCGGGAAGATACCCTGATCTATGTCAGCCTGGTGGGGTGCCTCTATATCGCCTATCTCGCCATCAAGATCACCAGCGACAGCGGCGAGCTCGGTGCCAACGAGGCGCCTGCCCGCCCTCTGGGGGTGCGCAGCGGCTTCGTCATCCAGTTGCTCAACCCCAAGGCCATGATCGCCACCCTGCCCATCACCAGCATCCAGTTCCCGGCAGCCCAGATCCACGGCTGGAGCCTGCTGCCCTGGTCCCTGCTGCTCGGCCTGCTGGCCGCCGGCGCCCCCGGCAGCTACTCGATGGCGGGCAGTCTCATCGGACGTCATCTTCAACATCCTCGCTGGTTCAGGTACTTCAACCTGCTGATGGCCGCCCTGCTGCTCTACAGCGCCATCGCCCTGGCCTACCAACATGTCTATCTACCGCTGGCCGGCTGATCAGGCGAAGCGCTCCATCAAGAACCCCGGTGAAACGCCCACCTATGCCGGGGTGTCGCCTTCGCCGAGCAGACAAAGGCCGGACACTGCTGCGCCGGCCTTGCCCGGGTCATTCTCTCCATGAGCCGGCTATCCTCACAGGGTCTTGTGCCCTACGTGGAGCTACCCATGGATCGCTTCGGTACCAGAGGCAGACCCCTTCCCTCATCTGGCGTCAACGCAGCAATACGATTCCATGACCAAAACCCTCATTCGGGTATTGATGCATACGGAATGAATAAGCATCATCTTGCCGCCCCTGGTCATGGATAAGAATGTTGTATGTCCTTTGATAAAAAGCACGGTGAGTTCATCTTCAATGTGCAGGAACACCTGGTCACCTGCGAGCTGATCGGCCCTTTCAATGAAGAGGGTATGCTGGCGTGGATTGCACAGATAAAGTCCGTGGTGAACAGCCTGGATGGAAAGCCTTTCTGCGCCCTGGTGGACCATCGCCAGCATCAGGGGGTGGTGCTATCTGCCCTGCCCCATCTGCAGGAGACCTACCAGTGGCTGACCCAGAAGAATCTGGTGGCCATCGCCTCCCTCTATTCGGCCAAGGTGCTCCATCACATCGCCCTCTCCTGCCTCTCCCTCACCCACCCGGACCATATCCAGGCATTCAACGACCCCCAAGAGGCCATCGCCTGGCTGGATGCGCAATATCGGGCTCAGTGACCAACCCGGCCTGGTGTGATGCTCAACACCAAACGCAGTAGCCAGCCCGACCTGTGTTGATGCGCACTGTGCCGTGACGTCACCGGCCCGCTCTGGTTAAAAAGGCCGGTATCAACTCCCTCAGGTGCCACGCCCGGCAACAACCGATGGCAGAGCCCTCAGCGGCAGCAAATTAGTGTCCGTCTGGAGCGCCGCAGCCTGGGCGACTAGCTGCCCCGGCAGGGCGCCATCCGTGCCAATGGGCATCTGCTCCGCACGCACGCTGCCGCCCCAGAAGCTCGCCACCAGTATCAAGGCCCCGGCCAGCCCGCACTTTATCCAACCTTTCATCATCTGCTCCCTCGCTCCGACCGGCCCCTCATCACCCCTGTGACAAGCCGGGCCCATTTATCAGTGGGCAGAAAATACGGGGGATTTGTGAAGGGAAAATGAGGTTGTGTGAAGCCAGGGTGAAGATGGCGAAATAGGCTCTTCTCTCCATGCTTGTATGAAGAGCAATCTGCAGGCATCTCTCTCACCGTATCTTTATTCGGACTGAAAAAGTGGAAATCAATATCCCTATAAAGCCTTTCATCGGAACAAAATACCACTCCATCCTCTCTAAATAATACAAGATCACACAAAATCATGACAACGTAGCACTTTCATTTTTTTAAAAAAACATCAAACAAAGAATTGACCAAAACGAGCCATTGCAATAGTGTTGTGAACACGAATTAACACTCCCAACTACATTTTTACAACTAGTTATCAATGCCCATTTATCAAAGGTGGTTTATGTCTTTTTTAACACCCGCAGAAAATTTACCACTTCTTAGATTTAATGAACTAGTAATCAGAGCCGCTACGTTAAATGATATGAACAGTATCTATACTATGGGTTATGATGCTTGGGGAGATGGATTAGAACTCAACAAGTATTTGTTTTTCTGTAATAATTCTGAAAAATATAAAAAAGGAACCTGGTATATTCTTGAAGAACGCAATTGTATTCTAAGTTCTATTATATGTTATTCACTACCTTCCATTTCTGACATTTCAACCATAGGTATAGGGTCTCTATCTACAGTTTCTGATAAAAGGCGAAATGGCTTTGCCAGAATACTATTAGACGCAGTAAAAAAAGAGTATTGCAACCAATTTAAAACAAGAGCATTTATTCTTTATTCCGACATTAACCCTGACTACTACAAGATATCAGGATTCGAACCTTTACCAGATTTTCTTCAAAAGAAAAAAGATACTACATGTATGGTTAATTGTAATGCCATCGACATGAAAACAATAATTGAAAACTTTAGAAAAAACGCTCCATTATATTTCTAGCACCTACTGTTTTGTAGAGTTGTACCAAAACTAACATAAGGAAATGAAAAATTAGTCCGCATACCGCCACGCAGCAAATCATGGCAAAATCGGCAGCATACTTTGGATATCAGTGGCTTCTCGGCCACTACCTGTTCGCGATCGTCCGAATACGCTTCGCTATTCGAACCTACAACACAGATAGCGGCCCCTCACCCTGGCCCTCTCCCGAGGGAGAGGGGATGGTCCGTGCCAGTTCCAAGCCCGGTTGCCAAACCAAATCAGAGGCGCATATTTGCCCCCTTCTCCCACTCTTGATCACAAACAAGAGGAGAAGGGCTGGGGATGAGGGGGGAGGTAACAATAAGCCACATAATGTAGGGTCGATTAGCGCAGCGTAATCGTCCGCATACCGCCACGTACCGAGTAATGGCAAGACCGGCAGGAAACTCCAGATATCGGCGGTCTCTCGGCCGACCTCCTATTCGCGATCGTTCGAATACGCTGCGCTATTCGAACCCACTGCTTGCGGTTATGCTAACCACAAACACAATGTCGAACGATTCACAATATACGAAATGTATTTTTATCGTGAGGAATGAGAGGTATACGTGATTTTTTCAAAATGCCATTTATGTCAACAAGAAGCCGAACTACAGGAGTCTCACATATTCCCTCGATCATATTTCAAAAAAATAAAATCGGGGAGCGGCCAAGTATTGGAGATAGCAATAGATAAGGATACTCCACCATCACTATCTAACTTTGACCCTAAAGAGCATTTACTTTGTTTTGAATGTGAGCAACACATTTCTAAAAAATATGAAGCGTACGGCACTCAAATATTCAGAAGGACACAAAACATTGAAAGAGAAAATCTTCATGTAAAAATAAAGAACTTTAACTACAATAAATTTTATTTGTTCCTCATTTCTATTCTTTGGCGAGCATCTATTTCAACAATTGAACGATACCGCCATATTAACTTTGATGACAAAATGAATGCTAGGTTTGCAGCATGCCTTCTTAAAGAGTCAGTCAGGTTGTCACCATCTATAAAGCTAGACCACTTCTTTCGAGTAGCTATTTTCAGGTTAAAAGACTTCAGTAGACAACTGGATGATGACGTTATTAAACGCATTTTTATAGACCTGAATATAGTAAAGACTGAAGACATAAACGATGGGATAACTTATTTTTATGTAATAGATGGATGCTTAGTCATGATAAACCTAAATTGCCATGATGATATACATCAACAAAGAGTGATAAAAATAAAAAATCAGATGATAAATAAAACCATATTGAAAATTCCATTTATAAACATTTCGATATTAAAGAGGTTGCAGAGACTATTGCTGTGTCTATTGAAAAACTCTCATCCCATCCTAATAGAACAAAATAAACCCCATAAAAAACACCTACGAACAGTCTGTACAGATCTAGTTATCACCTGACACCGGCCTCAAACCGGTGTCTTGTTTACGCTACTTTAGTGCGCACTTCCTTCGGTATCAATTTCAGACCCTTTTTGAACATGCTGTAGGGAGTCTGTCCTTCCATCATCCTGCCTTGATGTGGCCGCTGGGTGTTGTAGTGATCCAGATAGCTGTCCAGGTCTGTCTGCATCTGCTCTACCGACTCATACCAGGTTGTCCTCCCCTTGATACGGAAGTGTTCATCCAGCAGGGTGCGATGTAGCCGCTCGATAAAGCCGTTGCTCTGCGGCCTGCGTACCTTGGTGGTCCGGTGCTCAATCCCCTCCAGTTGCAGGAACAGCTCGTAGGGATGATGGTCAGGGCGGCCGCAGAACTCGCGCCCGTTGTCCGACAGGATGGTATAGACCCGCGCCTCATGGGCTTCGAAGAACGGCAATACCGTTTCATTGAGCACATGAACCGAGGTCACCGGCAGCTTGCTGGTGTAGAGCCGTCCCCAGGCGTGGCGGCTGTAGCAGTCCAGTACGGTTTGCAGATACACCTTGCCCACCCCCTTGAGTGCGCCGACGAAGAAGGTGTCGACCGCCACCAGTTCCCCGGTGTAGTGGACCTCAATCTGGCGTTCGCGAAACTCGGGGCTGAAGCGTTCTAACAGGCGAATCTGCTCGTCATTGAGCTCAATGGTCTGCTCCCGGTGGGTTTTCTCGAGGCGCAACAAGCGGTCGTGTTTGGAGAGCAAGTCGTGACGTTGCCACACGCCACGCACACCACCCGCACTGACATTGATGCCTTGCAGAGCCAGTTCTTGGGCGACCCGCAGCGGGCCATGAGTTGGTCTGGTGAGGGAGTAATCGAGGATGGCCTGTTCAATCTCAGGAGCGACCCGATTGGGATGAGCCCCTTTACACCCGGGCAATTTGTCGAGCAATCCCTCGGCGCCATAGGTCTGGTAGTTACGGCGAATTTCGTAGAACTGCTGACGGCTGTAGCCGATGAGCTTGCAGGCTTTGCTGACATTATTGAGCTCTTTGGCGAGCTCTAGCAGGCTGAGTTTGCGACGTGCTACTTTCTCGTTGGTGGTCATACGGTGACTCCGGATAACACGGTAGGGGTACCGTTTTGTTATCCGGTTTGAAGCCGTATGACCACTCCCTTTTGTGGGCAACTGTCAGGTGAATACCATCTCCATACAA
>NZ_JBFODJ010000090.1:0-3824 GCF_040908265.1 Aeromonas sp. R5-1 | reverse complement strand
GCATTTACGGGAGAAAAAATCGGCTCAAACATGAAGAAATGAAATGACTGAGTCAGCCGAGAAGAATTTCCCCGCTTATTCGCACCTTCCCTAAAGTGTTTGCCTTCGTCTACTTTGCTCTACGACAGCGAACAGCTACCAACAATAAAGAGGCCAATAGATAGAGCGCAAGGGAAATTCCTTCTTGGGCATATGGTTTCCCAATAGCTGAATACCACAGTACAAACACAAGAAAAAAAGATACAGTTGTGCTTGTTAGAATTACCGAAATACGGTTCTTTAACACTCTCTTTAAAAATACCACCTCAAGTAACTTAGATATTAAATAAATGCCAAACATTGCACCAAGCACTGAACCAATAAAATATGCCATTTATTTCCCTTTCGGCTAATTGTGATTATAGTAACCATACTATAACGATTCATCTTCGGCGGGGGGCAGCGTGTGAAATCTGCGATCTTTGTCGCAAAATTCACACTAATAAAAATCTCGCATGTTGGGCTTCGCAAGCTCAGCACCAACCTACGCGGCTAATTAATGTCGTAGGTTGCGGTTGAGCGGAGCAGGAAAATCCAAAATCTAGCAAAATCTAGGACACCCACCTTTTTGACAGCGGCGTATCTCGTATGTTGGGCTCCGCAAGCTCAGCACCAACCTACACCGCTAATTAATGTCGTATCTCGTATGTTGGGCTTTGCAAGCTCAGCGCCAACCTACACGGCCAATTAGTATAGAGGAATCTGGGACACCCACCTTTTTGTATGGGGCGTAACGCCACCAAATCCCACGCTACCGCCCATGGATTACAGCTTCCAATATGCTCCATTGACCAGCGAGGGCAGTGGCCCATCGCAGTTCAACAGGTTCCAGATAGCCACTGTAAGACAAACGAAACTACCCAAGCGAGCCTTAAAATGATGTAACCATCGGAATCACATCGTTTTTTGAACTTGATCAGCAAATTGTGCAATCTGGGGGTGAAATCTGGGACACCCACCTTTTTGACAGCGGCGTAGCCCTGTACTTGGCTTGAGGTGTCACTGTCAGGGAGTGAGCCATGACCATTGCCCGTTCACGTCAAATCAGTTTGCAGGATACGCCTTACTACCATGTGGTCAGTCGCTGTGTGCGGCGGGCGTTTCTGTGCGGGGAAGATGCCCACTCCGGCCAGAGTTACGAGCATCGGCGTCAGTGGGTAGTGGACAAGTTGGGCCAATTGTCGCGACTGTTTGCCATCGGTGTGTGTGCCTATGCGGTGATGAGCAATCACTATCACCTGGTGCTCAAGGTCGAGTCGGATACCGCTGCCAATTGGAGCGAGCGGGAGGTGGCCGAGCGTTGGGCGGCGCTGTTCCAGTGGCCGCTGCTGGTACGACGCTGGTATCAGGGGGAATCCCTGATTGAGCCCGAACTGGCCGTGGTGCAACAACTGATAGGACAGTGGCGGGATCGCCTGCATTCCATCAGCTGGTTTGTGCGGTTGCTCAACGAAAACCTGGCTCGGCAGGCCAATCGGGAAGATGGTTGTAAGGGCCATTTCTGGGAAGGGCGCTTCAAGAGCCAGGCCTTGCTCACCGAATCAGCCCTGCTGGCCTGCATGGCCTATGTTGATCTCAATCCGATACGAGCGGGATTGTCCGATCGGCCCGAGCAGAGCGATTACACCAGCCTCAAGCAGCGTCTCGATGGCGAGCAGTCCGCCGCCCCATTGCCGCCGTTGCTGTTGCCATTCGCGCACGAAGCGCGACCCGATAGCCTGGCATATACCTTTGCGGATTACCTGATGCTGGTGGACTGGACAGGTCGCGCCATCCGAGTGGACAAACGGGGCCATATCCCAGTTTGTCTTGCCCCCATCCTGACGCGGCTGGGGGTGGACGAGGTGCGCTGGCTCAAGCAAGTGACGCTGTTTCGGCGCCAGGGCATCAGAGTGGTGGGTGACAAAGAGCATTGTCAGCAGTTTGCCTGGCACTGTGGCCAGCGACGGTGTCATCAACCATCCCTTTGAGTGATGAATGCTCGCATCATAACAACGTCCGGTATCGCGCCATCACCCCGCCGGTGTGATCGCATCTGAATTGGCGTCATCGATGCCAAGACATTCTCTTTAATCCCCCGAGTTTCACAAATGCCATCGCAAATGCTGGATGACAAGTTGTGCTGGGCGCTGGATGAGGGCTTTCTCCAAAAGATGGCTGTCCTGATAAGGCGCCATGAATTGGCGTCATCGATGCCAAGACATTCTCTTTAATCCCCCCGAGTTCCACAAATACCATCGCAAATGCTGGATGACGAGTTGTGCTGGGCGCTGGATGAGAGCTTTCTCTAAAAGATGGCTGTCTTGATAACTCTTTCTCCAAAAGATGGCTGTCCTGATAAGGCGGGTTGGGGAAAAGGGGCTATCGGCCCTTTGTTATCAGGCCGTTTTTTCACAACGCTGCGACACCGTGGGTGTTGCTTGAGCAGGTGATTTTTGCATCAGTGAAACAGAGTGGGTGATATGGTTCCTCCAATGGAACAATTCGTACACAAAGATGGCTGTCCCAAATGAAGAAAGGCTTTGTTATCTTGCTGGATACGTTGGCAAGGGCGAGTCACGTGGAACGTTCAAGTCAGGAGCAATCTGTACAGATCTAGTTATCACCTGACACCGGCCTCAAACCGGTGTCTTGTTTACGCTACTTTAGTGCGCACTTCCTTCGGTATCAATTTCAGACCCTTTTTGAACATGCTGTAGGGAGTCTGTCCTTCCATCATCCTGCCTTGATGTGGCCGCTGGGTGTTGTAGTGATCCAGATAGCTGTCCAGGTCTGTCTGCATCTGCTCTACCGACTCATACCAGGTTGTCCTCCCCTTGATACGGAAGTGTTCATCCAGCAGGGTGCGATGTAGCCGCTCGATAAAGCCGTTGCTCTGCGGCCTGCGTACCTTGGTGGTCCGGTGCTCAATCCCCTCCAGTTGCAGGAACAGCTCGTAGGGATGATGGTCAGGGCGGCCGCAGAACTCGCGCCCGTTGTCCGACAGGATGGTATAGACCCGCGCCTCATGGGCTTCGAAGAACGGCAATACCGTTTCATTGAGCACATGAACCGAGGTCACCGGCAGCTTGCTGGTGTAGAGCCGTCCCCAGGCGTGGCGGCTGTAGCAGTCCAGTACGGTTTGCAGATACACCTTGCCCACCCCCTTGAGTGCGCCGACGAAGAAGGTGTCGACCGCCACCAGTTCCCCGGTGTAGTGGACCTCAATCTGGCGTTCGCGAAACTCGGGGCTGAAGCGTTCTAACAGGCGAATCTGCTCGTCATTGAGCTCAATGGTCTGCTCCCGGTGGGTTTTCTCGAGGCGCAACAAGCGGTCGTGTTTGGAGAGCAAGTCGTGACGTTGCCACACGCCACGCACACCACCCGCACTGACATTGATGCCTTGCAGAGCCAGTTCTTGGGCGACCCGCAGCGGGCCATGAGTTGGTCTGGTGAGGGAGTAATCGAGGATGGCCTGTTCAATCTCAGGAGCGACCCGATTGGGATGAGCCCCTTTACACCCGGGCAATTTGTCGAGCAATCCCTCGGCGCCATAGGTCTGGTAGTTACGGCGAATTTCGTAGAACTGCTGACGGCTGTAGCCGATGAGCTTGCAGGCTTTGCTGACATTATTGAGCTCTTTGGCGAGCTCTAGCAGGCTGAGTTTGCGACGTGCTACTTTCTCGTTGGTGGTCATACGGTGACTCCGGATAACACGGTAGGGGTACCGTTTTGTTATCCGGTTTGAAGCCGTATGACCACTCCCTTTTGTGGGCAACTGTCAGGTGAATACCATCTCCATACAA
>NZ_JBFODJ010000009.1:0-25353 GCF_040908265.1 Aeromonas sp. R5-1 | reverse complement strand
CCCCGTGGAGGGGTTCCCGAGCGGCCAAAGGGATCAGACTGTAAATCTGACGGCTCTGCCTTCGAAGGTTCGAATCCTTCTCCCTCCACCATCTTCCTGAACACAATATGCAATGCCCCTGTGGAGGGGTTCCCGAGCGGCCAAAGGGATCAGACTGTAAATCTGACGGCTCTGCCTTCGAAGGTTCGAATCCTTCTCCCTCCACCATTCTTCAGACAACCCGGCCTCGCGCCGGGTTTTCGCTTTTCTGGATAGAATCCATATGGCGCTGTCAGATCTGACAATTGCCCTTCCCGCACTTTTTAGAAACAGTGGAGCCTCATGTCGCAAGGAGTGCACACAGATGTTTGAAATCTGGGATGAAACGGGTCGCGAGCACGGGCTGACACTGCCCGAGCTGCAACTGCGGCTGCGGGATTATCAGGGAGACGTGATGGTGCGCTACCTCAACCGCCTCGGCCTGCCGAGCACCCTCTTCCTGACCATCCGTCAGGGATGCGCCTATCAGCGCTTCAAGGCGGGCTCCCCCATGCTCGACTGGTCCTTGCTTGCCCAGGCCATGCACGCAGCCCCCCTGGCTGGCGCCGCACCTGCACAGGGCCATGCCCTTCCCTGACCCCCTCCTTCCTGCCCACGCCCATTATCAGACTCTTCCTACAGCCTCCCTTTAGACCCTCCCTGTATGATGCGCAGCCATGTTCCCGTCAGGTGAGAGCCATGTTTGCGTTCAAAGAAGAGTATCCCGTGAGTGCCATGGTCAGCATGGCGGATATCGTCGTCCCCTTTTACCAGCCCATCATCGGCCAGGATCGTCAGGTCAAGGGGTATGAGGTGCTGGCCAGACGCTGGGATGCCGGCAGCCAGGGTTATCAGGGCATCGATTTTGCCGCCCTCGGCGAAGATGACGCTCTGCACCTGGATATCGTCATGCTCAGGGCCATCATGCGCGATCTGCCCGTGCTCGCCCAAAAAGGCCCCTATGCGCTCTCCATCAACCTCAATCCGGCGCTCTCCAGCCCCACCTACCGCAATCTGCTGTTGCTGGTGCTGCTCCAGGCCCGCAAGCTGGGGATCGCCATCTGGTTCGAGGTGCTGGAACACGTCAGGATCAAGCACCAGCACAGGGAGATGATCGAGGTGTTGCGAGCCCATGGCGCCCACATCGCCTGTGACGACTTCGGCTCCCTGGCATGCAACTTCCAGCGCCTGATGATGCTCCCCTACGAGATCGTGAAACTGGATCGTTCCCTGCTGCTCCAGGCTGTACGCAGCACCCATGCCCTCAACATGCTGACGGGGCTGGTGAAATACCTGCAACGACTCGGCATGGCCGTGGTGTGCGAGGGAGTGGAGACCCAGGCCCATATCGAGGTGGCGAACCGGCTGGGCTGCGACTACCAGCAGGGCTACGCCTACGCCATTCCCTCCCCTCTCTCCCGCTGGGCCTGAGCCGAGCGCTTGCGTGTCACGGGGGAAACCCGGGCACCTTTCCCATGAAATTCGGCAGGGTGCTGCCATTTTCCTGCCAAAGATGGCAGGCTGTCCCGGCCACACTGACGCCGAGGCCCGCCATGGTTCGCTTTGCCACCTTCAATCTCGCCTTCGATCGCACTGCACCCGGCATGCTGGGGGAAGAGCTCGCCCTGACCCGCACCGAGCAGGATGCCCTGCTGGCCCGCCTCGCCGACGGCACCTTGAGCGGCGCCGAGAAGACCAAGGCCCTCGACGTGCAGCAGATCCGCAACATCGCCGAAATCATCCAGCGCACCCGGCCGGACGTGTTGCTGCTAAGCGAATTCGACAATGACGGCAAGGGCCGCGACACCACGGACCTCCACGCCTTCAACGACAACTACCTGGCCCATGCCCAGCACGACGAGGTGACCGCCATCAGCTATCCGGTGCTGCAGAACTTCGCCACCAACACCGGCCTGATGAGCGGCCATGACCTCAACCTGGATGGCCGAGTGAGCAGGCCGGACGACGCCTGGGGCTTTGGCAGCTATCACGGCCAGTACGCCTTCGCCGTGATGTCCCGGTATCCCATCGATACCAGGCAGATCCGCACCTTCCAGACATTCAAGTGGAAGGAGATGCCGGGCGAAGCGAACCCCGTCATCGACGACTGCCACAACCCCAGGGCACCGATCCCGAGCGGCCGCCAGTGTGGCGATGCCTGGTATGACGACGCAGCCTGGCAGGCGCTCCCCCTCTCCTCAAAGAACCACGCCGACGTGCCGGTGCACATCAGGCAGGGAGACAGGGAGGAGGTGATCCACTTCCTTATCTCCCACCCGACCCCGCCCATCTTCGGCAACGCGGCGCGCCACAACGTCAAACGCAACCGTGCGGAGATAGCCTTCTGGCAGGACTATGTGGCAGGGGCTGGCTACATGGTGGATGACGCCGGCAAGGCGGGTGGCCTGCCCGCGGGTGCCAGGTTCGTCATCGCCGGCGATCTCAACGCCGATCCCCAGATTGGCGATGGGGATCTCACCGCCATTCAGGCGCTGCACAACCATGTGCTGGTCAACCAGGCCGTCACCAACGGCGCCCTGATCCCGGTCAGCCAGGGCGGCCCCGAGTGCCTCGCCAGCCATCCGGATCAGTGCAAGCGCAACAACAACCGCCCCACCCCGGAGCGCATCACCAGCAGCAGCGGCCTGCAGCTCGACCACGTGCTGCCCTCCGCCAACCTGAACGCGGTCGCCTCCGGCGTGTTCTGGCCGGCCAGCTTCGAGCCGGGCTACCACCTGGTGTATGACCCCAAGCTCGGCATCGCCAAGGGCGTCAGTTCGGATCACCGCCTGGTGTGGGTCGACGTCACACTGTGACAGTGACGCAGAGCAGACAAGCAACGGGGCCCGCAGGCCCCGTTTTCATTGGTTTGTCATACCAGCTTCTCCACCCGGGCCGGCAGCCCCTGGCGGGCCGACGAGCCGATGGCCCAGTCCACCAGGGGATAGCGGCCATGGCGGCTGGGATCCAGCACCGCCAAGTCATTCAGATTGACCCCGGCTCCGCGCAGGGGATTGGCGACCACTTTCTGGCCGTCTATCCAATGTTCCCGCGCCCCCAGCTCCTTGTGGCCGAAACCGTGTTCGATGGCGATGGCATCGGCCTGCACCCCGGCCACGCACTCGGCCACCCCGATCACGCTGCCATCCGGGGTGCTGACCCGCACCCTGTCCCCGCTCTCGACGCCCAGCTGCGCCGCCGTCTGCGCATTGAGCCGCACCCGGTTGCTGGGGTTCACCTGGCGCAGGCGATCCGAGCCGATGCTCATGGAGCTCATGGTGTGGGACTTGTAACTGGTGAGCAGCAGCGGCCACTGGGCCGGCTTGAACGCCTCGTTGAGCGGCGTGCCGTCCGCCAGCTGGGGGCGGAAAAAGCGCGGGGTACCGCTCAAGAACCGGCCGCTCTGGCTGTGACGGCGGCTGCCCACCTCGGGGTTCCACACCATCAGCGGCTTGGGCCAGCGCTTGCTTGGCTGACCCGCGTCATCGCGCCCCTTGGCCGCCGGCTCGAAGCGCCCGCCACGGGCGAAGAGATAGGCGGCGCGGCCCGCCTCCTCCGCACTCAGGGTGGCATTCAACACCGGCAGGATCCGCTCCACCCCGGACCAGGCGAGATCCTCAGGCTCTATGGCTGGCACCGGCTCGCCGAGATAGGCGACGTTGGCCGCCCCGTAGAGGGAGAAGTCCGCCGCCTTATGCAGGGCATGCAACTTGCCGTCCGCCCCTTTGAGCGCCCCCTCGCCAAAACCCGGCAGCCCCAGCCGTTTGGCCACCGCGATAAAGAAGGACTCCATACAGACCGGATCTCCCTCGGCGGTCTTGGCGACTCTTGGCTCCACGATGGGCCAGCGACCGGTGGAGACCTTGGTCAGCACCCCGTGCCAGGCGGTGGCCCAGCCCCAGGACTCATAGGTCAGGGTATCAGGCACTATGTAGTCCGACAGCGCCGACGACTCGTTGATGAAGCTGTCGATGCTGACCACAAGGGGCAGCACGGCAGGGTCCTTGAGCTCTTCGCCTATGGCCTTGCTGAGCCCGGCCTGACCGTAGAGGGGGTTGCCCATGTGGTTGATCCAGGCCTTGAGTCGGTAGGGGTAACCGTTCACCGCCGCGGTCAGGTGTTCGCCGAGCAAGGGGCCGGAGATGGGGAACCAGGGCTCTTGCGCCGGATAGGGGTTCTGGCCCGCCTCGCGCTTGCGCCGATACTCAGAGGTCTTCTCGTAGGGGAACTTGGAGCGCGACAGGAAGACGCCGGCGGGTTTGACCATGCCGGGGAAGCTCGCCAGATCGTAGCGCGGCCCCGCCCCGAAGGGATCGAACTTGCCGCCGCTCGCCACGGCGCCGCCCCGGGCGTTCAAGTTCCCAATCATGACGTTGAGCATCATGATGGCCCAGGCCGAGTAGAAGCCGTTGGCGCTCATGGTGCCGCCGTGGGAGACCACTGCTGCCCGGGTGCCATGGCTGGTGAACTCCCGCGCCAGCGCCTCGATATCGCTCACCGGCACGGCGCACTCGGCGCTGTATTGCGCGAGGGAGTGCTCCCGGCACGCCTCGGCCAGCAGCTGGAAGCTGCTCTTGACCATCAACTCCCCCTTGGGGCCCAGAATGGGGCGATCCACCCAGAGGTTGGCCCGCTCACACTGGCCGGCGGGTCTCGGCTCGCCGCTGTTCGCCTCCTCTACCAGCATGGCATCCCCCTCCCCATAGGCTTCCCCATCAAAGGGCAAACCAAGATCGCTTGCCCGCAGCATCTGGCCGAAGCGCGGGTGGGACTCGTCGCAGAGCACCAGGTGGCTGGCGTTGCAAAAACCGCGATAGCCGGCCCGCTCGGCGGCAGCGGCATTGGGTGCCGTCAGGAAGGGCTCGGCGTAGCGCCGGTTGTCGATGATCCAGCGCAGCATGGCCATGGCCAGGGCGGAATCCGTGGCGGGCCTGATGGGCAGCCAGCGGTTGGCGGGGGCGGACGGCATGTTCACCGTGTTCGGCAGACTGGGGGCCACCACAACGTAGGAGAACGGCTTGCCCGGCCGCGCCCGGTTCGCCGCCAGCTGGCGGGACTGACGCTTGAAGGGGTTGCCCGATTGCTGGGGCGAGGTGCCCATGAACAGCAGGAAGTCGCTCTCGTCCCAGTCCGGCTTGAGGTGGGCGTTCTTCTCCAGATCGTCCAGCAGGGCGCCGGCCCCGACCCGGAACGACAGGCCGCAATAAGCGCCGTGGTTGGCGAAGTTGCGGGTGCCGAAGCTGTTGAAGGTGAAGCGCTTGATGAAGTGATCTCGCCCTTCGTCCGAGGCGTTGCTCACCAGCAGCTGGTTGGCCTTGGGGCCGTACTCCGGGTTGGCCGGGTCGAGCGGCTCGGCGAGGTTGCGAATGGCCCGCAGCCCCTCAACCTGACCCTCGCCAAACAGATCGCCCCCCTCCACCACCTCGGCCACCAGCTGCTCGAAGGGGATGCTCTGCCAGCGGCCACTGCCACGGGGCCCCACCCGCTTGAGACAACGGGTAACTCGCTGCGGGCTGTCGAGCTGCTCCAGCATGGCGTTGCCCCGGGCGCAGGCGGTGGAGCGCCCGTCCAGCCCCCCTTCCTGGTAGCCACTGGTTGCGAGCAGCGCCTGTTTGACCGGGGTCTTGAAGTCGATGTGGTGGTGGGCGGAGAGGGGGTGATAGGGGTTGCCCAAGATCCGCACTATCTGGTCGCGCTCGTTGTCGATGCGGGCCCGCACTCCGCACAGGGTCCAGCAGCCAAGGCACATGGTGTTGGCAACCCGCTGGACCGGGTTGGGGTGCAGTTCCCCCTGCTCATCGACCCTGTACTCCACGGCCAGCGAGTTGCCATGGATGGGATCCCGGGTCGGCTTGCCCGAGCTGCCGGTGGCGAGGCCAGTCGCCACCTGCTTGAGGGTGTCGCTGTAACCGGCAACGAACAATCCGGTGCCACCGGCGATGGCGGCGCCCTTGAGAAACTTGCGTTTGCTGTGATCCATCAGAGTGCCTCGCGTGCAAAAGTTGTGGATGCCTTGATGGCGGAGGAAGCAGAGGGGCGCACCAGCTCCGAGAGGGCCACCAGCAGGGCCAGCAGCAGACCGAAAGTGCCGAGAATGCCGAGCACACCGGCCGGCCCCCAGGCGATTTCATAGAGATAGACGCCGGCCCCGTACTTGGGGGCGAGCTGCCCCTGGATCAGCAGCAGCCAGCGCAGGCCCCACACCAGGTGCAGCCCCAGCAGCGCCAACCCCCAGAGTGCCAGGCGGGCAGAGATCCTTGGCCGCACCAGCATCAGCAGGCCGGCCAGCCCCAGGGTCAGCAACAGCCAGTGGGCCGCCAGCCGCCAGCTCGGGTCGAGCCGATAGAGGGCCGCGGCCTCTGCCGCCGAGGCGCCGCCAAACAGGGCCCAGCCCAGCAGGGAGAGCGCCAGCAGGCCTAACGTCCAGCCGCTCTGGCGCAGCAGGGTCGACTCGGTCTGGGCATGCCAGCCCGCCAACAAGCGGTTGAGCAGCAGCAGGGCACTCTGGGCCCCCAGCACGGCGCTCAGGGTCAGCAGCCAGGGCAACCAGGGGGTATGCCAGAGCGGGCGCGCCGCCACCGCCATGGTTTCGAGCCCGGTGTAGAGGGCGATGCTGAGCCCGCTCAGGGCCGCCAGCAGGGAGAGGGTCTTGAGCCAAACGTGCCCCGACCAGCTTCCCAGGCAGAGCAGCCGGGCAAGGCGGGCTATCTTGTCCCCGTCTGCGCCGCGCCGGGCCAAGGCAGGCCTTAGCAGCAGCCAGCCGAGCAGCATGGAGAGCAGGCTGAACAGCGGCAACAAATAGGCGCCATACCACATGACGGAGCCAAAGCGCGTCTGGGCATAGAAGTGCCAGGCCCGGGCCGGCTGGTGCAGATCCGCGGTCAGGGCGATGGGAGCCACCAGACCGGCCGCCACCATCAGCACCGCCGCCAGGGCCTGCAGCCGCGGGTCCGGCGCCTTGCGCCACAGCTCAAACGCGCCGAGCCAGAGGGCCCCGTAGGCGAGGCCGATGAGGAAGAAATATTGCACCGCCCAGGGCAGCCAGGTGATGGGCTGAGCCGGGGCCAACAGTTCGTTAATGACCATGGGCTATCTCCTTGCCATCGTCGGTGAGCAGGGTGCGCAGGGCCGGGTTGCCGTCGACCTTGCTGACGAAGGCCTCGTCCATGCCGAGATAAAAGACCCGCGGCTGGGTATGGGCCTCCGGCTTGAGCACCTTGAGGGCCGACTCGTGTTCGCGCAGCAAGCGGCTGATCCGGCTCTTGGGGTCGTTCAAATCGCCTATGATGCGCGCCTCGCCGACACAGCTCTCCACGCAGGCGGGCAAGAGCCCCGCCTCCAGCCGATGGGCGCAGAAGGTGCACTTGTCGGCGGTATTGGTCTCGTGGTTGATGAAGCGGGCGTCATAGGGGCAGGCCTGCACGCAGTAGCCGCAGCCGACGCACCAGTCGTTGTTGACCACGACGATGCCGTCGTCGCGCTGGAAGGTAGCGCCGGTGGGGCAGACATCGAGGCAGGCGGGCTCGGCGCAGTGGTTGCAGAGCCTTGGCAACATCAAGAGGGAGGCGGGAGCCTCGAGGGCGGCCACGTCGCTCACCTCGTACTGGCTCACCGTGGTGCGAAACTGGCCGAGTGGAGGCTGGTTTTCGATGGTGCAGGCCACGGTGCAGGCCTGACAGCCGACGCAGCGGCGCAGGTCGATCAGCATGCCGTAACGCTTGCGCCCGTCCCCCCGGCTGATGGCCGCCCGCCCGTTGCGGGGAGCGGGAACGGACTGCGCCTGAACCTGGGTGACGGGGATCAGGGCCGCCCCTGCGGTGAGGGCGGCGATCCCGGATAACAATCGGCGCTTGCTGGGCTCCATGGCATCTTTCCTTCTGCTGAGCTGGCTTGAAAGGGGTTGGGCCGATTGTCCTCAACGCAGGAAGTCGCCTCTATTGTGGTTTTCCACATACCGGGAGCCGGGTTGATCCAGCGCAATAAAAAATGCCCCAGCCCTGCTGAACTGTGACCGGGGCGGCGTTTGCCGCTCCTCCCGGCCCCGTTCGCGTGCAAGCGCGCGCCCCGGTGATAGACTGCCCCCTTTGCACCGAGAGGAGAGCCCCCTGCACGCCCCAGTCCCCTTGCCCCTGCTCAGCCTGCTGCTCTGGCTCGCCCTGTCAGCCCTGCCGCTGCGGGTGCAAGCCGCCCCGACCCCCTCTTCGCCAGCGCCGGCCCGACAGGAATCCGCACCATCCCAGGCCACGCCGGGGCAGACCATGGCCGAGCCGATACGCATCGGCGTGCTGGCGACCCGCGGCCCGGCCCTGGCCAGAGCCCAGTGGCAACCGCTGCTGCGCTGGCTGGCACAGCGCGTGCCCGGCCATCGCTTCGTGCTGCATCCGCTGGGGCTCGATGAACTGGCCGAGGCCGTCGCCCTCGAGCACCTCGATTTCGTCATCACCAACCCGGGCCAGTCGGTGAGTCTGGCGCGCCAGTTCCCGCTGGCCTGGCTCGCCACCCTCAAGAGCCCGGCCGGGGGGGACAACCTCGCCATCGGCGCCGCCCTGGTGGTGCCCGCCCAGGCCCCCTACCGACACTGGCGTGACCTCGAGGGACAAGCGGTCGCTGCCGTCTCGGAGAACGCCTTCGGCGGCTACCTCGCCTATCGCTTCGAGGCGGGCGAACAGGGAGTTCGGCTGGAGCGCTTCTTCTCCACCGTGCAGTTCACCGGCTTTCCGCTGGACCGGCTCATCGAGCGGCTGGCGGCTGGCGAGGTGGCCGCCGCCATCGTGCCGGTGTGTCAGCTCGAGCGCATGGAGCGGGAGGGCAAGGTCGCCAGGGGAGCGTTTCGGGTGCTGGATGATCAGGCGCCGACCGGCTTTGGTTGCCAGAGCTCGACCCGGCTCTACCCCAACTGGTCCTTCGCCAAGACTGAGCGGGCCTCCTCCGCGCTGGCGCTGGCGGTGACCCGTGCGCTGTTCGACCTGCCCGCAGATAGCGAGGCGGCCATCGCTGCCGATTCGGCGGGCTGGACCGTGCCCACCAGCGAGCTCGCCATCGACCGCCTGCTCAAGGCGCTGGATCGTCACCCGCTGCAGGGCCCCTGGTGGCAGGCGGCCTGGCACTGGCTGCGCCAGCATCAGCAGTGGGGCTGGGGTGCTTTGGTGCTGGTACTGCTGCTGGGGGGCCACCACCTGCTGCTGCAATACCTGTTCAACCGCAGCCAGCGCCGGCTGCTCAAAGCCAGCCACCAGCTCGAGCAGAAGGGACGCCAGCTGGCACAGGCCAGACGGCTCGCCGAACTGGGCGAGCTGGGCGCCAACGTGGCCCACGAGATCAATCAGCCCCTCAGCGCCATCGCCAACTACAGCCAGGGGGCCTTGTTGCGACTGGACAAATTGGCACAGGATCCGGCCCAGGCTGCCGCCCAGGCCTCCCTGCGTCAGGCACTGGAGCAGATAGGGCTCCAGGTCCAGCGCATCACCCAGACCGTCAACCGGCTCAGAGCCAGGCTGCAAAAGCGCCCTCCCCGCTTCGCGCCTTGCGACCTGCCCACCCTGGTGGCGGAGTTGCGCCCCCTGCTGGAGCAGATGCTGGCGCCGCTCGACGTCGCCTTCACCCTACACTGGCGGGGCCAGCCACGCCCGTTACCTCTGGACGGCACCGGGATGGAACAGCTGCTGGTCAACCTCATCAAGAATGGCGCCGAGAGTGCGGCGAAGAGAGCGGCGCAGAGGGCAGCTAAGAGTGCAGCGAAGAGTGTGCGCCCCGCTGTTCACTCCCCTGCTCACCCCACTACGCAAGCACCGGCACAGGAGCCTGCCCGGGTCGAGCTGCTGATCGCCTTCGAGGCGCAGACCCTATTGCTGGAGATCTGCGACAACGGTGCCGGCCTGAGGGTCCCCGCCACCGAACTGCAGCAGGCGTTTTACAGCGACAAGCCCGATGGCATGGGGCTGGGGCTCGCCATCTGCCGGGAGGTGGTCGAGAGCCATCGCGGCCAGTTCAGTCTGGAGAACCTGAGCCCCCACGGCTGCCTGGCCCGGGTCATCCTGCCCGTGCCGCCCCCCGAAACCCTCCCTTCATCCACCGACATGCCGAGGAACTGAGATGCCGCCCCCTGCCCGCCCCCCGCTCTATCTGGTTGACGACGACGAGGCCGTGCTCGACTCCCTGCGCTTCATGCTGGAGAGTTGCGACGAGCGGCAGCTGTTCAGCTTTGCCGATGGCGAGCGCTTCCTGGCAGAGGTCGACCTGCACCAGCCCGCCTGCCTCATCCTCGACTGCCGCATGCCGGGGCTCTCTGGCCCCGAGGTCCAGCAGCGGCTGAAGGCGGCCCAGAGCCCCATCGCCATCCTGTTTCTCACCGGCCACGGCGAGGTGCCACTGGCGGTGGAATCCCTCAAGCTGGGGGCGGTGGATTTCTTGCAAAAGCCGGTGCAGCTGGCCCCCCTGCTCGCCGCCATCGAGCGGGCCGAGCAGGCGACGCTGAGTGCGGCCACCCGCCTCGCCCAGCTGGCCGTCTTTGAGCGCCTCACCCCGCGCGAACGCCAGTTGTTGCAGCTCATCGCCCGGGGCCACAAGAACCAGCAGATAGCGCAGGATCTCTGCATTTCGGTGCGCACCGTCGAGGTGTGCCGCGCCAGCCTGATGAAACGCCTGGCGGTGAACTCTCTCGCCGAGATGCTGCTGCGCTACGCGAAAGTGAACGAACACCCCTGAGTGGCCTGCAACCGTACAAAACGGGCAGGGATCACACATTTGGCGCTTCGATGGCGGTAGAGTGCCCTCTTCTCTTCACCAGGATCGCCCGGGTCCTGCGCCTTGTTTCGAGGACACATCATGGAACTGCTTCTGCTCAGCAACGGTAAAACCACAGAACACCCCGGCCTGCTCGGCTGGGCCCGCGACCGGGTGCAAACCCTGCTCGCTCGCAACCAGGTCAAGCGCATCCTGCTCATCCCCTACGCGGTGATCCGCAGCGACTGGGATGCCCGCGCCCGGGAGCTCACCGAGAGTCTGGGGGTGGACGCCATCAGCATCCATCACTTCGACGATCCGGTGGATGCCATCAACCGGGCCGACGCCATCTTCATCAGCGGCGGCAATACCTGGCTCCTGAACCAGCGGCTGCACGAGTATGGTCTGGTGGTCCCCATCCAGCGTGCGGTGCGCGAGCGGGGCGTGCCCTATGTGGGCTGGAGCGCCGGCTGCAACGTGGCCACCCCCAGCATCCGGACCACCAACGACATGCCGGTGTGCAGCGCCGTCGTGCTGCCTGCGCTGGGGCTCTTCCCCGTGCAGATCAACCCACACTATCTGGACGCCAGCATCAGCGGCCACATGGGGGAGACCCGGGACGAGCGTCTGGCCGAATTCTGCGCCATCAACCCGAGCGAATCCGTGGTGGCCCTGCGTGAGGCGAGCCTGTTGCAGATCGGCGGCAATCACATCGAGTACTGGAGTGCCCGGGGCGAGACCTTCAAGATCTTCAGGCACGGCGAACCCGTCCGGGAATACGGGGACGCTGCGCCTCTGGCAGCGCTCACCCCCTTCACGCCGGCACGCTGATCCTGCCAAACGACAGAGGGATGGCCTGCGCCATCCCTCTTGCTTTGTTGCTCGCCCCTTCGTGATTCATTCCAGAATGGCCATCTCCTCCCGAGAGCCGCTGCGCCCGGGAGCCCTCAGCAACACCACCAGCGGCACGGCGCACAGGCTGACCCACATCATCAGGCGAAAATCCTGCAGATAGGCGAGCAGGCTGGCCTGCCGGGTCACCTCGCCGTTGATCATGGCCAGCCCCTTCGGCGTCATCAGCTCCGCCATGCCCCCGCCCTGATGCAGGTTGACATTGAACGGGGTGATGTAGGCGGCGAACGCCTCGTGGTTCATCTGGGATCGCTGGGCCAGATAGGTGATCACCACCGAGATGCCGATGCTGCTGCCGATGTTGCGCACCAGGCTGAACAGCGCCGTCCCCTCGTTGCGATAGCGCGGCGCCAGGGTCGCAAAGGTGATGGTGGAGAGGGGCACGAAGATGAAGCCGAGCCCCAGCCCCTGGATGATGCCGGTGCGCACTATGTCCCAGCTGCCGATATCCGTGTTGAACAGGGTCATCTCCCACATGGAGAAGCTGGTGAGCAGCAGCCCTGACAGGATGAGGTAGCGGGCATCCACCCGGCCCGACAGCCTGCCCACCAGCATCATGGCAACCATGGTGCCCACCCCGCGCGGGGCGAGCAGGTAACCCACGTCGATCACCGGGTAACCCATCAGCCCCTGCATGAAGGGAGGCAGCAGCGTCATGGTCGCCAGCAAGATGATGCCGACGATGAAGATGAAGAGCAGACCGACGCTGAAGTTGCGATCCCGGAACAGGGCCGGTTCTATGTAGGGGTGCGGGTGGGTGAAGATATGCACCACGAAGAGGTAGAACGCCATCACCATCAGGGCGGTCTCGATGACGATCTCCCGGCTGGCGAACCAGTTCTGGGACTCTCCCCTGTCCAGCGCCATCTGCAACGCCCCGATGCCGAGACTCAGCAGGGCGAACCCCAGCAGATCGAAGCGGCGGCTGGCATCGATCTTCGTCTCCTCGATGAAGGCGGCAAGTCCGAACCAGGCCAGCAGGCCGAACGGCAGGTTGATGTAGAAGACCCAGCGCCAGTTGTAGTACTCGGTGAGCCAGCCCCCCAGCGACGGCCCCAGAATGGGGCCCACCATGACCCCTATCCCCCAGAGCGCCATGGCGGAGCCGTGCTTCTCCGGCGGATAGGTGTCCAGCAGCACCGCCTGTGAGAGGGGCACCAGGCTGGCACCGAAGATCCCCTGAAGCAGGCGGAACAGCACTATCTGATCCAGGCTCTGGGCCGCGCCGCACAGCATGGAGGCAACGGTAAAGCCCGCCACCGACCACATGAACAGCCTTTTGCGGCCAATTCTTGCCGAGATGAAACCGGTCAGCGGCATGAAGATGGCGGCCGCCACTATGTAGGAGGTGAGCACCCAGGAGATCTGATCCTGGGTCGCCCCCATGGCTCCCTGCATGTGGGGGAGGGCGACGTTGGCGATGGTGGTGTCCAGCGCCTGCATGATGGTCGCCACCATCACCGACAGGGTGATGAAGGTGCGACGGGAAGCCTGGTCTGCCTGCCCTGTGGCTGCGCTCGTCATATCAACCTCGACCTGACAGGCCAGGCAGGGTGCGCTGATGGCCGGTGTCTATCTCGGCGGTGGCACTCAGACCCGCCCTCAGGGTGGGCAGATCCGCTCCCGAATCCAGCTTGATCCGCACTGCCACCCGCTGGGCGATCTTGACCCAGTTGCCGGTGGCGTTCTGGGCCGGGATCACCGAAAACTCGGAGCCTGTGGCCGGGCTCAGGCTCTCCACCACCCCGGTCCAGTGCGCATCGGGGTAGGTATCCACACTGATGTCCACCTTCTGGCCAGGTTGCACATGGGTCAGCTCCGTCTCGGTGAAGTTCGCCTCCACCCAGGGGGTGTCGGTCTCCACCAGCATCATGGCGGTCATGCCCACCAGATTGTACTGGCCGGGCTTGGGCAACTGGCTGACGATGCCGTTGGCGGGGGCATAGATGGTGGTGCGAGCCAGATCCAGCCTGGCCTTGGCCAACTCGGCCGCGGCCTCCTGATAGGCGGGCTGCTGCTCCACCGGCAGGTTCACGTCCCCGCTGAGGGAGGCTTCAATCTTCTTGAGCCCCTCCTCCAGCGCCACCTGCTGCTGGGCGGTCTGTATGGTGAGCTGGCGGGCATCGTCGTAATTGGCGGTGGAGGTGAAGTGCCTGGTCACCAGATCCGCCTGGCGATGCTCCTCCTTCAGGGCATAGGCATGGCGGGTGCGGGCCACGGCGATCTCCGCCTGCTGGCCGCGATAACTGGTCTGCAGCGCCACCAGATCGGTGCGCACCTTGGCAAGTTCCGCCTCGGCCTTGGCCACGGCGACCCGGAAGGACTCCTGATCCAGCTCGAACAGCGGCTGGCCAGCCCGGACCTGCTGGTTTTCCTCGACGAACACCTTGGCCACCCGGCCCAGCACCTCGGTGCTGATGGGGACCTTGTCCGCCTTCACATAGGCGTTGTCCGTCTCCACATAGCGCCCGCCCTGCAGGTAGATAACGCCCGCCCCGATCAGGGCCAGTGCCGGCACCACCACCAGCAACAGCAGGCGGGTGCGGCGCCGGTTGGCGGCGGGACGGGAGGAAGAGGGGGAATCAGTGGTCATGATATGGCTCCACGTTGGTTGGCATCACAGGAAAGCATCAGAGGTGGCCGAGGTTGGCACGCAGGATCTTGAGGGAGCGGCACAGCGCCTCGGTCGCCTCCTCCCCCAGCTCGCCGATGGCCCTCTGATGCACCAGATCGGACGCCTGTTTGATCATCGCCAGATAGGGGGCGGCCCCTTCGGTCAGATGGAGCTGATAGGCCCGCCTGTCGTTGGGGTCGTTGCGCCGCTCCACCAGACCGTTGTCGGCCATCTGATCGAGCTGGCGCGCCAGGGTGATGGGCTGGATGTCCAGCCGCTCGGCGAGATCCACCTGGCGTATGCCCTCGCTGCGTGCAATGTGCACCAGA
The DNA here is from genome assembly GCF_040908265.1 of Aeromonas sp. R5-1. Classification (NCBI taxonomy): domain Bacteria; kingdom Pseudomonadati; phylum Pseudomonadota; class Gammaproteobacteria; order Aeromonadales; family Aeromonadaceae; genus Aeromonas; species Aeromonas sp. R5-1. The sequence goes on along the minus strand of NZ_JBFODJ010000009.1, from coordinate 10,758 downwards.
GCCCTGGCCTGGGCCAGGGTGAGGCAGCTTCCCTCCAGCTGCTGCTGGAACTGGCGGCGCATCAGGCGCTGGACGTCGCCGATGAGAAAGCCAAGGGTGTCCGGTTGTTTGTTCATGATGTGCAACCTATATAGTAAGCTTTACTTATTATATGCAAATCGTATCCATGTGCAAGCTGGCCCCGGCCGCCGTTTGGGTTCATGCTGGGTGCCACCACCTCAACGGCAGGAGACACGTCATGGATATCAGGATGGAGCGGGACAGCCTGGGGGAGATAGCCGTCCCGGCGGACAGGCTCTGGGGGGCCCAGACCCAGCGCTCCCTGCATCACTTCAACATCTCGGGGGAGCGCCAACCCATGGAGATCATCCATGCCCTGGCCCGCATCAAGTCCGCCTGCGCCCGGGTCAACCACGCCCTGGGGCTGCTCCCCGCCCGCAAGGCCCAGGCCATCATGGCCGCTGCCGACGAGATCCTGCGCGGCCTGCACGACGCCGAGTTTCCCCTGATGGTGTGGCAGACCGGCTCCGGCACCCAGACCAACATGAACCTCAACGAGGTGCTGGCAAACCGGGCCAGCGAACTGCTCGGCGGCCCCCGGGGGGAAGCGCGGCTGGTGCATCCCAACGACGAGGTAAACAAGAGCCAGTCCAGCAACGATGTCTTCCCGAGCGCCATGAACCTGGCGACGGTCACCGCCATCACGCAGCGGTTGGTGCCGGCCCTCGCGGCCCTGAAGCAGACCCTGGCAGGCAAGGCCGCCGCCTTCGACCACATCGTCAAGATTGGCCGCACCCATTTGCAGGATGCCACTCCCCTCACCCTGGGCCAGGAGATCTCCGGCTGGGTCGCCCAGCTTGAACAGGGGGAGCGCCATCTACGGGCCGCCCTGCCCCATCTGTGCGAGCTGGCGCTCGGCGGCACCGCCGTGGGCACCGGCCTCAACTGCCCTCCCGGCTTTGCCGAGGCGGTGGCCAGAACCCTGGCCGAGCAGACTGGCCTGCCGCTGGTGAGCGCCCCCAACAAGTTCGAGGCCCTGGCGGCGAGTGACGCCCAGGTTCACGCCCACGGTGCCCTCAAGACGCTGGCAGCCTCCCTCATGAAGATCGCCAACGACGTGCGCTGGCTGGCGAGCGGCCCCCGCAGCGGGCTGGGGGAGCTGCTCATCCCCGAGAACGAGCCTGGATCCTCCATCATGCCCGGCAAGGTCAACCCGACCCAGAGCGAGGCGCTCACCATGCTCTGCGCCCAGGTGATGGGCAACGATGTGGCCATCAACATCGGCGGTGCCAGCGGCAACTTCGAGCTCAACGTGTTCAGGCCGATGATCGCCTACAACGTCCTGCAGAGCGTGCGGCTGCTGGCGGACGGCATGCAGAGCTTCCACGACCACTGCGCCGTCGGCATCACCCCGAACCAGGCCAGGATCGACGATCTGCTCTCTTGCTCCCTGATGCTGGTGACGGCCCTCAACCCCCATATCGGCTATGACAAGGCGGCCGAGATCGCCAAACGGGCGCACCATCAGGGGCTGAGTCTGCGGGAGGCGGCCATTGCCTCGGGCCACCTCAGCGCGGAGCAATTCGATGCCTGGGTGATCCCCGCTGACATGGTGGGTCGCACGCCATAAGGCAGCGCAGCGCACGGCAATCCCATGCCCGGGGCATACCAGCGCAGGTGGCAGGCGCAGCAAATAGGGACAGTGATGGGAAATAAAGATGAAAAGGGTGCCATGGCGCCCTTTTCATTGCAGATCTGCCGTCAGGTCTTGCTCTGGCAGTTGAACATCCAGTGGGTGCCGAACTTGTCCACCAGGGATCCGAAATAGTCACCCCAGAACATCTCCGCCAGCGGCATCTCCACCTGGCCTCCCTCAGCCAGGGCCGCGAACAGGCGATCGGTCTCGCCCCGGCTGTCCGGCTCCAGGTTGAGGTAGCTGTTGTTGCCCTGCACCAGGGTGAACCCCATGCTGGCCGGAGCATCAGTGCCCATCAGCACGTGACCCCCAAGGATGGGCAGGGCCACATGCATCACCAGCTCCCCGTCTTCCTCCGATAAAGGGGGCTGGCCCGGGCAACCCGGGGACTCCTTGAACCTGTGAATGGGGCCGCTGAAGTCACCGCCGAACACTTCGCGATAGAAGAGGAAGGCAGCCTCCGTCTCCCGGGCAAAATTGAGATAGGTACTGACACGCGCCATGGGTTTCTCCTTGTCACCGATAGCTGGCCCCTGTGGCCAGCTAACAGCATAGAAGAGCACGGGGCTCTGTCAGGTGGCGCTCCGCCCCCTTCTGCGCACGGGGGGTGCCGCGCCCACAGCCCAGGTTCGGTCGAACACGCAAAAGTGCAACCCGATTTGCAGTGGGTTGCACCTCATATAGGCATTCATAAGATGCATTGCCAACCCATTAATAATGCTGTGAAAAGCGGACAAGCGGCGGGCTTGAAAGGAGCCTGATGGAGACCGGATTCATGGAAGAATTCAACAATGTAACCAATACATTAAAATTTCTTGCTTGAAGGTTGCACCTGGTTGCACCATCATCGGCGAAATTTAACCGTCCGGTAATATTGTTACCTTCTAGACACAGGAAGTCCCATGGCCACTACCACCCTCGGCGTCAAACTCGATGAAGCGACCCGCGACCGCCTCAAACAGGCTGCGCAGACCCTGGATCGCACTCCCCACTGGCTGATCAAGCAAGCCATCTTCACCTATCTGGAGCAACTGGATCGCGGTCTGACCCCGCCCGAGCACTCCGGGCTGGCTGCCGCCGCCGGGGAAGAGGCCGTCGAGACCCTGACCGAGCAGGGCATCCAGGTCTTCCTCGAGTTTGCCGAGAGCATTCTGCCCCAGTCCGTGCTGCGGGCCGCCATCACGGGGGCTTATCGCCGCCCCGAGACCGAAGCCGTCCCCATGCTGCTGGAGCAGGCCCGTCTGCCCAAGGAGAAGGCTGACGCGACCCAGAAGCTGGCCATGGGCATCGCCGAGAAGCTGCGCAACCAGAAGAGCGCCAGCGGCCGTCAGGGCCTGGTGCAGGGGCTGCTTCAGGAGTTCTCCCTCTCCTCCCAGGAAGGGGTGGCCCTGATGTGTCTGGCGGAGGCGCTGCTGCGCATCCCCGACAAGGCGACCCGGGATGCCCTCATCCGCGACAAGATAAGCGGCGGCAACTGGAGCCAGCACCTGGGCCAGAGCACCTCATTGTTCGTCAACGCGGCCTCCTGGGGTCTGCTCATCACCGGCAAGCTGGTGGCCACCCACAACGAGGCGGGCATGAACAGCTCCCTCAAGGGACTCATCGGCAAGGGGGGTGAGCCGCTCATCCGCAAGGGCGTCGACATGGCGATGCGCCTGATGGGTGAACAGTTCGTCACCGGCGAGACCATCGCCGAGGCGCTGGCGAACGCAGGCGGCATGGAGAGCAAAGGGTTCCGCTACTCCTACGACATGCTGGGGGAAGCGGCCCTGACCGAGGAGGACGCCAAACGCTATCTGGCCTCCTACGAGCAGGCCATCCACGCCATCGGCAAGGCCTCCCACGGTCGCGGCATCTACGAGGGGCCGGGTATCTCCATCAAGCTCTCCGCCCTGCATCCGCGCTACAGCCGCGCCCAGTACGATCGCGTCATGGAGGAGCTCTACCCCACCTTGCTGGGCCTGACCCAGCTCGCCAGGCAGTATGACATCGGCATCAACATCGATGCCGAGGAGGCCGATCGCCTGGAGATCTCCCTCGATCTGCTGGAGAAGCTCTGCTTCGATCCGTCCCTCGCCGACTGGAACGGCATCGGCTTCGTCATCCAGGCCTACCAGAAGCGCTGCCCCTATGTGATCGACTACGTCATCGATCTCGCCAAGCGCAGCCGTCACCGCCTGATGATCCGTCTGGTGAAGGGCGCCTACTGGGACAGCGAGATCAAGCGTGCCCAGCAGGAAGGGCTGGAAGGCTACCCGGTCTACACCCGCAAGCCCTACACGGACGTCTCCTACCTCGCCTGCGCCCGCAAGCTGCTGGCGGTGCCCGAGGCCATCTATCCCCAGTTCGCCACCCACAACGCCCATTCGTTGTCGGCGATTTACCAGCTCGCCGGTCAGAACTACTACCCGGGCCAGTACGAGTTCCAGTGTCTGCACGGCATGGGCGAACCGCTCTACGAGCAGGTGGTCGGCAAGGTGGCCGACGGCAAGCTGGGTCGCCCCTGCCGCATCTATGCACCGGTAGGCAGCCACGAGACCCTGCTCGCCTACCTGGTGCGCCGCCTGCTGGAGAACGGGGCCAACACCTCCTTCGTCAACCGCATCGCGGACAACAACATCTCCCTCTCGGATCTGGTGCAGGATCCGGTGCAGCAGATCGAGCAGATGGCCGCCCGTGAAGGGGCCCTGGGTCTGCCCCATCCGCGCATCCCCCTGCCCCGGGATCTCTACGGCGAGGCGCGCCCGAACTCCGCAGGTCTGGATCTCGCGAACGAGCACCGCCTGGGGTCACTCTCCGCCGCCCTGCTCGCCAGCACCAACACCGCCTATCAGGCCGTGCCCATGCTGGGTTGCGACACCGAGGCGCCGACCCAGTTCCAGCCCGTGCTCAACCCGGCGGATCACCGCGATGTCGTCGGTCAGGTGAGCGAAGCCACGGTAGCGCTGGTGGACAAGGCGCTCGCCTGCTCCCTCACGAGCGGCCAGATCTGGCAGTCCACCCCGCCAGCCGAGCGGGCCGCCGTGCTGGACAGGGCCGCCGACCTGATGGAATCCGAACTGCAACCCCTGATGGGCCTGCTGGTTCGCGAATCCGGCAAGACCTTCGCCAACGCCATCGCCGAGGTGCGCGAAGCGGTGGACTTCCTGCGCTACTACGCCGCCCAGGCGCGCAACCACTTCGCCAACGACACCCACAGACCGCTCGGCCCCGTGGTCTGCATCAGCCCCTGGAACTTCCCGCTGGCCATCTTCGGCGGCCAGGTGTGCGCGGCCCTGGCCGCCGGCAATACGGTGCTGGCCAAGCCTGCCGAGCAGACCCCCCTTATCGCGGCACAAGCGGTGCGCATCCTGCTGGAAGCGGGGGTTCCCGCCGGTGCGGTGCAACTGCTGCCGGGCCGTGGTGAGACCGTGGGTGCGGCGCTCATCGCGGACGAACGGGTGCGCGGCGTCATGTTCACCGGCTCCACCGAGGTGGCGGGCATCATCTCCCGCAACCTGGCCGGTCGCCTCGACGCCCAGGGTCGCACCATTCCCCTCATCGCCGAGACCGGCGGCCAGAACGCCATGATCGTCGACTCTTCCGCCTTGACCGAACAGGTGGTGATGGATGTCATCTCCTCGGCGTTCGACAGCGCCGGTCAGCGCTGCTCCGCCCTGCGAGTGCTGTGCGTGCAGGATGACGTGGCGGATCGGGTGATCCGGATGCTCAAGGGCGCCATGGCCGAGTACAAGGTCGGCAGCCCCGAGCACCTCTCCACCGACATCGGCCCCGTCATCGACGCCGAGGCCAAGACCAACATCGAACGCCACATCAAGGCCATGGGCGACAAGGGGCGCAAGGTGCACCAGATCGCTCGCACCCAGGGGGATGCCTGCAGCCGCGGCACCTTCGTGCTGCCGACCCTGATCGAGCTCGACAGCCTGGACGAACTGGGACGCGAAGTGTTCGGCCCTGTGCTGCACCTGGTCCGCTACCCGCGCACCCGGCTCGGGGAGCTGCTCGAGCAGATCAACGGCAGCGGTTACGGCCTGACCCTGGGTGTCCATACCCGCATCGACGAGACCATCGCCCAGGTGGTGAATGTGGCCAAGGTGGGCAACCTCTACGTCAACCGCAACATCGTAGGCGCCGTGGTCGGGGTGCAACCCTTCGGTGGGGAAGGGCTTTCCGGCACTGGTCCCAAGGCCGGTGGCCCGCTCTACATGTATCGCCTGCTCGGCGCCCGTCCCCAGGAGGCGGTGGCCAACCAGCTGCACCAGGAGTCCGGTGCCCTGCATGCCGAGGCGAAAGCCCCCCTCGTGGCCCTGCGCGACTGGGCGAGCAAGCAGGATCCGGCCCTCGCCGCCCTGTGCGATCACTACGCCGCGCTCTCCCAGAGCGGCCGTACCCAGTTGCTGACCGGCCCCACCGGCGAGCGCAACAGCTACAGCCTGCTGCCCCGGGAACGGGTGCTCTGTCTTGCCCAGGAGAAGGCCGACCTGCTGGCCCAGCTGGCCGCCTGTCTGGCGGTCGGCAGCCAGGTGCTGCTGCCGGACGATGCCCAGACACGCGCCCTGCTCTCTTCCCTGCCGACCGAGGCGCGGGATCCCATCGCGCTGGTGGCGGACTGGGCCACGGGGGAGACGGACTTCGATGCCCTGCTGCACCACGGCGACTCGGATCAGTTGCGGGAGGTGGGCAAGCTCGCCGCCGCGCGCCAGGCAGCCCGTAACGGCGCCATCATCGGTGTGCACGGCCTGCATCGCGGCGAGACCGACATCCCGCTGGAGCGCCTGCTCATCGAGCACGCCCTCTCGGTCAACACCGCCGCCGCCGGTGGCAACGCCAGCCTGATGACCATAGGCTAAGCGCCGCATAGTGACGGTGACTCAAGCCCCGCAGATGCGGGGCTTGTTCTTTCGTCTATGGGACACGCCCATGAAAAAGGCCGCCCCTGTCGGGGCGGCCTTTTTGTTCTCCCTTCTCCCCTCGCGGGAGAAGGGTTGGGGATGAGGGGCGACTCGCCTACACGTACTCCATAAAGACGCGGGAGGTGAGTTTGGTGATGAGCTCATAGGGAATGGTGCCGATCTGGTCGGCCACCCGCTCTACCGGCAGCCCTTCCCCCCAGAGCACAGCCTCGTCGCCCGCCTTGTCGGTGGCGCCGGGACCGAGATCCACCGTCGTCATGTCCATGGAGACGCGGCCCACCAGGGGCACGATGCGGCCGTTGACCAGCACAGGCGTGCCGTTGGGGGCCATGCGCGGATAACCGTCACCATAGCCGATGGCGATGACACCGAGCCGGGTATCGCGATCCGACACCCAGTTGGCGCCATAACCCACCGGCTCGCCCGCCTTGTGATCCCGCACCGCGATCAGTTGTGTCTTGAGGGTCATCACCGGCTGCAGGTCATAATCCGCCGCCACCGTATTGGGGAAGGGGGAGACGCCATAGAGGATGACACCGGGGCGGATCCAATCGCAGTGGGAATCCGGCCAGGCCAGGATGCCCGCCGAGTTGGCCATGGCGCGCTCGCCCTTGAGCGGCGCGGTCAGCTGGCTGAACAGGTCGATCTGTTCGCGGGTGGTGGGTTGCTCCAGCTCATCGGAGCGGCTGAAGTGGGTCATGACGTTGAACGGCTGCACCACGTTCTTGCACTTGCCGAGGCGCTCGATAAAGGCGGGCATCTCCTCGGCCCGTACCCCGAGGCGGTGCATGCCGGTATCGAGCTTGAGCCAGGCCACCACGGGGGCAGGCAGCTCCGCCTGCTCCAGCGCCTCGAGCTGCTCCCAGGTGTGCACCGCGGTCTGCAGGTTGTTGGCCGCCAGCACCGGCAGGTCGGCGGCGCTGAAGAAGCCCTCCAGCAGCACGATGGGCTTGACCACGGCGCAGGAGCGCAGCATCAGCGCCTCTTCGATGCGGGCCACCGCGTAGGCGTCCGCATCCACCAGGGTGCGGGCGACCGGCAGCAGGCCGTGACCGTAGGCGTTGGCCTTGACCACGGCAATGATCTTGCATTGGGGGGCGTGGCGTTTGACCACGGCGAGGTTGTGGCGCAGGGCCGCTGTATTGATCTGGGCGATAGCCGCTTTCATCTGTTTTCCCTTACGAGGGCATGATAATCAGGCACCGGGTGGTGTCAGCCCTCAAATCTCATCGTCTAAGGCCGGACCGGCAGAATTGTCGAACCGGGAAAACTGTGTCTGGATGCCGGGAGCAGGCTCCCGACTTAGTAGTCATCATCAAACGCCGGGCCCGCGTAGTTGTCAAAGCGCGAGAACTGACCCTGGAAGGTGAGCCGCACTCGTCCTATGGGGCCGTTACGCTGCTTGCCGATGATGATCTCGGCGATCCCCTTGTCGGGACTGTCGTCGTGATAGACCTCGTCGCGGTAGATGAACATGATCAAGTCCGCATCCTGCTCGATGGAGCCCGATTCCCGCAGATCCGAGTTGACCGGGCGCTTGTCGGCCCGCTGTTCCAGGCTTCGGTTGAGCTGGGAGAGCGCCACCACGGGGCACTGCAACTCTTTCGCCAGCGCCTTGAGGGAGCGGGAGATTTCACCGATTTCCAGAGTACGGTTGTCAGACAGCGCCGGCACCCGCATCAGTTGCAGGTAGTCCACCATGATCATGCTGATGCCGCCGTTGTCCCGCGCCACCCGACGGGCACGGGAGCGCACTTCGGTCGGGGTCAGGCCGGAGGAGTCGTCGATGTACATCTTCCCCTTCTCCAGCAGCAGCCCCATGGTGGAGGAGAGCCGCGCCCAATCCTCGTCGTCGAGCTGGCCGGTCCGCACCTTGGTCTGGTCGATGCGCCCCACCGAGGCGAGCATACGCATGATGATCTGCTCGGAGGGCATCTCGAGGGAGAAGATCAGCACCGGCTTGTCGGCGGTGAGGGCCGCGTGCTCGCACAGGTTCATGGCAAAGGTGGTCTTGCCCATGGAGGGACGGGCGGCGACGATGACCAGATCCGAACGCTGCAGGCCGGCGGTCATCTTGTCCAGATCGTTGTAGCCGGACGACACGCCGGTCACCCCGTTGTGGGGGGTCTTGAACAGCTCTTCAATCTTGTCGACGGTCTGCTCGAGGATGAGCTTCAGGGGCTGGGGGCCCTCGTTGGCGCTGGTGCGCTGCTCGGCGATCTGGAACACCTTGCTCTCGGCAAGATCCAGCAGATCGTTGGAGGTACGGCCCTGGGGCTCGTAGCCCGCTTCGACTATCTCGTTGGCGACCGAGATCATCTCCCGCACCACCGCCCGCTCACGCACGATCTCGGCGTAGGCACTGATGTTGGCGGCACTCGGGGTGTTCTTGGCGATCTCCACCAGATAGGCGAAGCCACCGGCCTCTTCCAGTTGCTCGGAGCGCTCGAGCTCCTCCTGCAGAGTGATGAGGTCGATGGGGTTGCCCGCGTTGGAGAGGCGGGTCATGGCCTGGAAGATCAGGCGGTGCGGGCGGCTGTAGAAATCCTTGTCGATCACCCGTTCGGCGACCCGATCCCAGGCCTCGTTGTCCAGCATCAGACCGCCCAGTACGGACTGTTCGGCCTCAAAAGAGTGGGGAGGTACTTTCAGCTGTTGTGTCTTGGCGTCTTTTTTCGCCGTCACTTGCTCTGCCATACACATAAAAACCGCAGCGGGAAGGGGACGGGAATTTTACAAAAGAAACCCCGCCATCGCGAGCGCTAATACGTCCCGTCATCGCATCCGGCGACAAGACGGGACCCTGGCCTCGTCAGCGTCATCCACTTCTGCGCCGCAGACCTGCCTCACAGTACGAGAAAGGGCCAGACCAGGGTCTGATCTTTCGTTCTTGCTCTTTGCTTGTTGCGCAACCTGCGCACCGAGCGACTCGGCCGTCTGTGTCTCATGGGCGCCTCCCCTGTCGGACGACTCAATCTGTTCATGAATAATTCATGCCATCCGTGATAATCATACCCGCAAGCTGCAACACAAAAAGGGACTGGCAGCCTGCCATGCGCCTCGCTGAGCTTGCACAAGCAGAGCATGCCCCCACCTACATGAGAGTGAAAGAGTCAAAATGAAAAAGATGCTGACCCTGTTTGCCCTGATCCTGGCCATTGGCCTTGGGGCACCCATCGCCGAGGCCAAGAAACTTGGTGGCGGCAAATCCTTTGGCAAGAGCTACAAGACGGCTCCGGCCCAACCTGCGGCCAAGCCGGTCGACACCAAGAACCCGACCGTGGGCGCCCAGGCACCCAAGAAAGGCGGCATGATGGGCGGCCTGCTGGGTGGTCTGCTGGCCGGCGGCCTGTTCGCCTACCTGCTGGGCAGCGGCGCCTTCGAAGGTCTGCAAGGGATGGACTTCCTGCTGATCGCCCTGCTGGCACTGGGCGGTGTCTTCCTGTTCCGAGCCCTGCGCAGGAACAAGGCGGCAGCGGCCCAGCCACAGACGGCCTATGCGGGCTATCAACCGCCCCAGAGCGCGGCCCCCCAGCAGTTCGAGCAGAGCCACAGCGCCCCGCAGGCCACCGGTTTTGCCGACAGCGACGTGCCCTTCCGTCTGCCCCCGGGCTTTGACATGAACGGCTTCCTGGCCGGTGCCCGCGATCACTACCGCACCCTGCAAGAGGCCTGGAACAAGAACGACCTGGAGAAGATCCGCGAGTACGTGAGCCCCGAGTTGTTCGAGCACCTCAAGGCCGAACGCGCCGAGCTCTCCGGTGAGCAGCACACCGAGGTGATGTACGTGGACACCCAGCTGGTCCGTGCCGACTACGGCAGCGACTGGGCCCAGGTGAGCGTGCGCTTCAGCGGCCGCTACATGGACCGTCAGGAGCAGGTCGAGGAGGATATCAAGGAGGTGTGGCACCTCGAGCGTGATCTCGCCAAGGACAATGCCCCCTGGCATATCGTCGGCATCGAGCAGCTCTAAGGTTCAACCGACCCATTTCATCAAGGCGACCTCAGGGTCGCCTTTTTATTGCCATCGGATTGTGTCATGCCCTATTTCGGGCAGGGCGGGATCGCACTTTGTTAATGAAATTTGAACAGGCAGATCGTCTGTGATCTAATCGCGTCTCCATGCAGGAGGCACGCGCTATGACGTTG
>NZ_JBFODJ010000089.1:0-6452 GCF_040908265.1 Aeromonas sp. R5-1 | reverse complement strand
AGGGTGATGGTGGTGGTGTGTTTGGAGACAGCCAGTTTACCAGCACCCTGTCTGTCAACTTCCACTTCCCCAAGATCCCGCGAAGAACCAAAAATGAGGGAGGCATGATGCCTCCCTCTTTCTATTGCAAGCCACGCTGGATAAAGGCTGAAGGAACATCGACTGGAAACAGCCTTGCTCCCCCAACTCAAGTCGCATTTATGAATAATTAGTCAAAAATGTGCTTATCTGAACAGCATTGGGCACTGCTGCCGGGCTTTTTTCCGCCTGGGGGGCATCATGCTCAGATAGCCAGGAACCCCAGGATCAGAATGGGGCCGAGCAGGCTCAGGATAAAGCCGGAGACGATGGCCACCGGCACCACCTGGATGCCGCCGGATTTCTGGATGACAGGCAGGGTGAAGTCCAGCGCCGTGGCGCCGCCGTAGCCGATGGCGGCGCTGGGGTGGCGGCGCATCAGCACCGGGATGATGAGGATGGCGATAAGCTCGCGCCCCAGATCATTGATGAAGGCGGCGGAGCCCAGCACCGGGCCCAGCTTGTCCGCTACCAGAATGCCGGAGAGCGAATACCAGCCAAAACTGGAGCTCATCGCGAGGCCATGGGCAAAGGGCATGCCGAGCAGCTGGGCGGCCAGCAGGCTGCCGAGCCAGCTGCTGAGGATGACGGTGAGCGCGATCTTCATGCCCCAGGGATTGAGCAGGATCTGGCGCAGGCGCATGCCGGAGTTGCGCATCTGGATGCCGATGAGCAAGAGCAGCAGCATAAGGGCCCACTCGCTCAACTTGTCGATGGGCAGGGCGCGCAAGTCCACTACCAGCCCCAGCAAGACGCCCCCCAGCACCACGAAACAGAGTTGGAGGGATTCCCACAACAGGTGCAGCTTGCTCGGCATCTTGCCGTCGCTGGCCTCGTGGGTGGGGGGGCTGCGTTTGTCCAGCCACCACAGGGCCAGCAGGTTGCAGAGGGTAATGGCGGCGAGCATCACCCCTGCCACCTTGAAGATCACTGCCAGGTTGCTGCCCAGGTTCTCCACATAGGCCAGTCCCAGCCCCATCAGGAACAGGATGAGGTAGACCATCTTGCCCAGGGACTGGTTGACCAGCTTGATCAGACGGGCGGAAGAGAGGGGAACCAGATAGCCGATCACGAGCGGCAGCAGGATCAGCAACACATTGAGCAACATCGGGGCCTCGATCACAAAACGTGGAAAAACGGCACCTTATCACGACTTGTTGCACCTGTGTCACGGATCTGTGCATCAGCATGGCCCATACGGGACTTTTTATCATATTGTTGTGTTTTTTGATGACAGTCGGCTCTGTACGCAAACGGGGAAAGAGGGCCACATCACCTGAAAAATCAATTTCATCCCCATGAAATGACGAGAGAAGGGGAATCTGCCCGGGTGAATAAAGTCCTTTTGGGTGACATCTGGCGGATATGGTGAAATATGCTTGCTACCAGTGCGCTGCGGGTATAAAAGAGCGGTAGGGAAGGTGCGACAAAAAATGGATTTTATGCAGACAAAGTGCTGAAAAATACTCAATAGGCCAATAAAAATACAGATAAAACACCAAATACCTCGGTTCTGTATTGTTTTTTCACTACCTCAATGATATTTTCGCTGAAGGTTACCATCGGTTAACGTTTTGTTAAATGGACGATGGTGGAGTCACGCCGAAGCGGCGTCTAGGGACAGACAAGGTTGTAATGGATGAGCGACGTTGCCGCACTGGAAGTTCGTGATCTGCACAAGTATTTTGGCACCCACGAAGTGCTCAAGGGCATCGATATGACGGCCCACAAGGGGGATGTGATCTCCCTCATCGGCTCCTCGGGTTCGGGGAAGTCGACCTTTCTACGCTGTATCAATCTGCTTGAAACCCCCTCATCGGGCAGCGTCTCCCTCCACGGGGAGCTGATCCGGATGAAAACCAGCCGTTCCGGCGAACGCCTGCCGGAGGACATGCGCCAAGTGGAGCGTATCCGCAGCCGACTGGCCATGGTGTTTCAAAGCTTCAATCTCTGGTCCCACATGACCATCATGCAGAACATCATCGAAGTGCCCATCCAGGTACTCAAGGTGCCCCGTGCCGAGGCCATCGCCAAGGCGGAGCACCTGCTCAACCGGGTGGGGCTGTGGGAGCGTCGCGACTATTATCCTGGTCACCTCTCCGGCGGTCAGCAGCAGCGGGCCGCCATCGCCCGGGCGCTGGCGGTGGAGCCCGAGGTGATGCTGTTTGACGAGCCTACTTCGGCCCTCGACCCTGAACTGGTGGGGGAGGTCCTTGGCCTGATGCGCGAGCTGGCGGAAGAGGGGCGTACCATGATGGTGGTGACCCACGAGATGTCCTTCGCCCGCGACGTGTCGAACAAGGTGATGTTCCTGCACCAGGGGCGCGTGGAGGAGGAGGGCAATCCCAAGGAGATCTTCGCCCATCCCAAGTCGGAGCGATTCAAGCAATTCATCTCTTCCATCTATTGATGGACGGGCTGTATTTTCAACAATCTGTGTTTTCAATGATCGACGTGTTTATCAAGGAGAGATACATGAACAAGCTGATGCTGGCGACTGCCGTGATGACGGCCCTGTGTTCCGGTAGCCTGATGGCCAAGGAGTGGAAAGAGGTGCGGATCGGGGTGGAAGGCGCCTATCCTCCCTTCTCCTGGACCGAACCGAGCGGCGAGGTGAAAGGCTTCGACATCGACATCGCCAACGCCCTGTGCGAAGAGATGAAGGTGAAGTGCACCCTGGTCAAGCAGGACTGGGACGGCATCATTCCGGCGCTGCTGTCGCGCAAGTATGACGCCATCATCGCCACCATGGACATCACCGAAGAGCGCAAGAAGAAGGTGGACTTCACCCAGAAGTACCAGCACATTCCGGCCCGCTTCGCCGCCAAGAAAGGCACTGACGTGCAGCTCGACAAGGCCTTCATGGATGGCAAGACCATTGCCGTGCAGCGCGCCACCTCCATGGACACCTACATCACCGACAACTTCCCCAACGCCACCATCAAGCGCTACGGCACCGCAGACGAAGCCTATCTCGATCTGAAATCCGGCCGGGTTGACTACGTGATGGCCGACTCCGCCGCCATCAGCGATGGCCTGTTGAAGAAAGAGGGTGGCGATGCCTACGAGTTCGTCGGCCCGAAACTGACCGATCCCAAGTGGTTTGGCGAGGGTGCCGGCATCGCGGTACGCAAGGCCGACAAGGATCTGAAAGAGAAATTCAATGCCGCCATCCTGGCCCTGCGCGCCAACGGCAAGTACAAGGAAATCAACGACAAGTACTTTGATTTCGACGTGTACGGCGAGTAACCCCCAGGCGCGCTACCCCGGGTAGCCGCCGAAGGGATTGCGGCGAATCATCACGACAGGTCGACCCTCGTCTGTAGTCACCGGGCCCGTTGTCTCTCGCAAGGGAGCGATGGGCCCGCTTAGTTGCAATGGAGCTGCATGTGTTTGGTTTGAAAGGATATTGGGACGGGCGATCCCGCTCAATGCGTTGCAATGGAGCCGCATATGTTTGATTTGAAAGGATACGAAACCTCCCTGCTGGAGGGGGCCTGGGTCACCCTGGAGGTGGCATTGGCTTCTCTGCTGCTGGCGCTGCTGCTGGGCATGCTGGGAGCGCTGGCCAAGCTTTCCCCCTACAAGTGGGCGCGCGGCATCGCGACCGCCTATACCACCGTCATTCGCGGCATCCCGGATCTGGTGCTGATGATGCTGCTGTTCTTCGGCGGCCAGGTGCTGATCAACGGGATCTGCAGCTGGGTCAACGAGGCCTACAACAACTACCTGCTGGAGAGCAACCCGAGCCAGGAGTGGGTCTCCCTGCTGCCGGATTACATCGACATCAGCCCGTTTGCGGCCGGGGTCGCCACCATCGGCTTCATCTTCGGTGCCTACATGACCGAGACCTTCCGCGGCGCCATCCTGGCGGTGGACAAGGGGGAGCTCGAGGCGGCGCGCGCCTTTGGCATGCGGGCGACCCAGGTGTTTGTGCGGATCCTCTTCCCCCAGATGATGCGCCACGCCCTGCCGGGGTTTGGCAACAACTGGCTGGTACTGCTGAAAACCACGGCTCTGGTTTCCATCATCGGGCTCGATGACATGGTGCGTAAGGCGTCGCTGGCCGCGGGCTCGACCCAGCAGCCCTTCACCTTCTACATGGCGGTGGCGCTGATCTTCCTGATCTTCACCGCAGTCTCCACCTCGGCGCTCAAGTGGGCCGAGCGTCACTACGCCATCAAGACGAGGTAAGCCATGTCGTATTCAATGCAGTCGTTCGTTTACTGTGATCGTCGCGGTGTCAGTGACGAGCGTATCTACATCACGATCAAGATGAGGTAAGCCATGGATTTCTCGATCATTCTCACGGAGTGGCCCACCTACTGGGAGGGTTTCTACACTACCATCTGGCTGGTGTCGGTGTCCCTCATGCTCGGCCTCATGCTGGCGGTGCCCATGGGCATTTTGCGCAACAGCCGCAACTGGCTGATCAAGGGGCCGATCTGGGCCTACATCTACTTCTTCCGCGGCACCCCGCTGCTGGTGCAGCTGTTCATCATCTACTACGGCGCCGCCCAGTGGGAGTGGCTGAAAAACGGCCCCGCCTGGGCGCTCTTCTCCGAGGCCTGGTTCTGCGCCCTGCTGGCGTTTACCCTCAACACTGGTGCCTACACCGCCGAGATAGTGCGCGGCGCCGTGCTGAACATACCAAAGGGACAGATCGAGGCGGCCAATGCGTTTGGCATGAGCCGCTGGCAGACCCTCACCCGCATCATCCTGCCAAACTCGTTTCGCCGTGCGCTGCCCGCCTACAGCAACGAGGTGATCTTCATGCTGCAGGGCTCGGCGGTGGCGGGCATCATCACCATCGTCGACCTGACCGGTGCGGCGCGGATCATCAACTCCCGCTACTACAGCCCGTTTGAGGCGTTCCTGACAGCCGGCCTGCTCTACATGCTGCTTACCTTCGCCATCGTCTGGCTGTTCAAGAAGTGGGAGGCCCGCTGGCACGCGCACCTGCGTCCCCGCAGCGTCTGACCTGATACAAAAACCAGAGACAAAAAAGCCCGCAGTTGCGGCAATGCTGTTCACTTAAGCGGAGCCGCATTGCGATTTACCGGAAAACGGGTCTTTGATATCTTCACCGCCCTGGGTCTCGATGGCCTGGGGCGTTTTTCTATGAACATGACGCCTATGCAGCCCCGCAACTCCGCCAACCTCCGTGGCGTATGGGCTGGCGATAACGCGCCCGCCATCACTGCCATCTGGTTCGCGATGAACTGACAGGCAAACTTAAAGCTCACCTCATTGGGCGCTCGCTGATGGGCTACGGCGGCCTGGCTGGCCTCCCGCCTGACCAGATTGTATCCAAGCAGCAATCCCCACAGCTCCTGATAGACCAAGTCCACTTTCTTGCTTCTCAGCGTGATGGCGTTGTGCTGCATCGCGCTTTTGATATCCCGGTATCCCAGCTCGATTTCCCAGCGCTCGTGGTACAGGGTCGCCACCTGAGCTGCGCTGAATCGCGCCACGGGCAGGGAGGTAAAGACCGTTTTCTCCTTGCCTGCCACCTCATAGGTCACTGCGCGAACTTGCCAGTGTGTCGGCAACGCCGGGTTTTTCTTGCGAGCCTGAGGCGAGACCGTCATTTGCAACAGACGGTCACCGTCGCCATAGCGCTCAAGTTCCGTGTATACCAGCCCGTTGCGTTCCGGGATGAGCCAGTGACGGTCGGTGTCTTCGGCCTGAATACGCAGCAACAGGTCGGCACCGAAGAAGCCTTTATCCAGCAGGGTCACTGACTTGTCCGGCAATGAGTGAATGAACTCGCTGGCCAGGGGGATTTCCCCTTTGCGGTACGGGCTGATGGCCGCGTTGGCAATGACATGCGAGCGGACATTCATGAGCGTGACCAACCGCAGCATCGGGTAGGGTGTCTGCCGGTTGGTTGAGGTGTTACCCGAGCCGAAATGTGCTCTGAGTTCAGGCATATCCTGGGTTCGGAACAGGGCCCCATCGATGGCAAAGACCTGTAAACCGTGCCAATGGTCTTCAGGATAACGTTCCCGCCCCCACACATCGGCGCACTGTTTGAACAGCCACTCGAGCGGCTGTTTGCCGAGTCGCTGACGGGCCTGAGACAGGGCACTGTCCGCGAGCAAGGCATCATTGGCCAACCCTTCTGCACAGATGTTGAGGCGCCGAGCGACCTCGGAGATAGGCTCATTGCGGAAAAAGGCCATCCCCACGACGAGCCACAAGACCATATCAGAAGGTAAGCGGCGTCGGCGGATAGTGGCCTTTTCAGACAAGGCGGCAGCGGCAGTAATCCATTCGTCGGGAATATGGTCGGCAAAAATGGCCAGCCGAGCCAGCATGTCGCCAGATGCCTCAACAACATCGTTCAGATCGTTTGCAATAGACATAAAAAA
>NZ_JBFODJ010000088.1:0-5180 GCF_040908265.1 Aeromonas sp. R5-1 | reverse complement strand
AAAGTGATAAAGCGTATGGCATATGGATTTAGGGACTCAGAATACTTTTTTCTGAAAATCAAGGCGGCCTTCCCCGGAAAGCCGCGATGAACCAAATTTTTCCCTGTGACTATGGTTTTCATAAAAAGTTCCAAGTTTTTTCATTGCGGATTCGAAAACCCGGTGATAGTCTCGGCGGCATAGTGATGCAAAGAACATCGCTAACACAGCGAATAACAAGGACTTAGTGTTTAATTACAGTAGGCATTGGAAACTATGAAAAAGACAATTCTGGCTATTGCTATCCCGGCTCTGTTCGCATCCGCAGCCAACGCTGCTGTCGTTTACGACAAAGACGGCACCTCTTTTGATATCTACGGCCGTGTTCAGGCTAACTACTACGGTGACAGTGATAACCCCAATCCTCTCACTCAAGCTGATACACAGGGTGATGCAGAGCTGATCGGTACCTCCCGTCTGGGTTGGTCCGGTAAAGTTGCGCTGAACAACACCTGGTCCGCTATCGCCAAGACCGAGTGGCAAGTAGCTGCCGAAAACTCTGACGACTCCAAATTTAAGTCTCGTCATATCTATGCTGGTTTTGATGGCACCCAGTACGGCAAGATCATCTTCGGCCAGACCGACACCGCGTTCTACGACGTGCTGGAAGCAACCGATATCTTCAACGAGTGGGGCAGCTACGGTAACTTCTACGACGGTCGTCAAGAAGGCCAGATCATCTACTCCAACAGCTTCGGTGGCTTCAAGGGCAAACTGTCCTACCAGACCAATGACAATGAAGCCGTCAAAGTGGCTGATGTTGGTGGTAACTCCTTCACTACCGAATTCCCTGGCATCAAGCGCAACTACGGTTACGCAGCTGCCGCCGGTTACGACTTTGACTTCGGTCTGGGCCTGAACGCCGGTTATGCTTACTCCGACCTCGAGAGCACCACCAATACCAACACTGGTGAGAAGTCCGAGTGGGCTCTGGGCGCACACTACGCCATCAACGGCTTCTACTTCGCTGGTGTTTACACCGAAGGCGATCTGAAGAACGACACCACTGGCTACAAGGGTGAAGGTCGTGGCTACGAGCTGGCTGCTTCCTATAACGTTGATGCCTGGACCTTCCTGGCTGGTTACAACTTCAAGGAAGGCAAGGACAACACTGCTGGTTCTTCCTACGAAGACATGGTTGACGAAACCCTGCTGGGCGTACAGTACGCTTTCACTTCCAAGCTGAAAGCCTACACCGAGTACAAAATCCAGGGTATCGACAAGATGGACGACGAGTTCACTGTTGCCCTGCAATACAACTTCTAATCTAGCCTCTGCGCTGATTTAGTTGATGAACGGCCAAGCTTGCTTGGCCGTTCTGTTTTTTGGCCCCTTCACTACTTTTCGTCCTCTGGCCCTGCGCCATATCACGTTGTCTTCCTTGCCCCCTTGGTTCTCCTCTGGTAAATCGCTAGATTATTCAATTTGTTGAAGCAGATTGGCCGACAGGGAAGGATGCCTTTGATCGATTTCACCCACCCCGAGTGGCGCACGCTGGCACAGCAGTTGCTGAGCGGCGGCCCCCAGGCTGTTCGCGGTCGTCAATGGCAGCCGCTCATCGGCATGCTTCGGGACAACCAGTTGCTGCTGGCCCTTGGCAATCACCACTATGAGCTCACCCCTGCCGGGCACCGCTATCTGACCCGGGAGCTGATGCTGGCGAAGATGGCCAGTGCCCCGCCGGAACCCGAGGAGTGGCTACAATCCCACGGCTGGCAACTGGGGGAGAGGGTCAACGAGCGGGTGCTGGCGGCCCTGTATCGCAAGGGGGAGGGTCATTTCAGCCCCATCGAGCAGATCGACTTCGAAGACAAGGGGATCCGGCTTTGCACTGATCTGCCCCTTCGTCTGCGGGCCGCACGGCCGTTCAGCCTGTTTCTCAGCGGCGGCACCCTGCTGGATGCCGCCCCCTGGCTCCAGACCCTGGGGGAGGTGGCGCTGCCAGCCCGCACCCTGGCGCAGCTTGGCAAGATCCTCTGGGGAGAGGGGGAGATACAGCGGGTGATCACAACCGATGCCGTCGGCGCTTTCGCCGAGTTGCCACTGCCCGCCGACGCCCTGCTGGTCTGGTATCCTGCCGAGGATCCCGGCACGCTGGAGCCCCTGATCGCTGCCTTGCCGCCCCAGACCCTCTGGAGCCACCTCACCGCCCTGGATCCGGCCGGGGTCGACAGAGTACTGGCATTGGCCCAGCGGTTGGGGAGACCGGCGAGCTGGTGGTTGCCCCGGGATCTGGTGCCCATCAAGGCGGCTTACGGGGCTCCCCTGGGGGATGGTCGGCCCTGGGAGCCGAGCCGTATCCCCCGTGCGCTGCTGGCGCAGTGCAATGATCTGGTGGAGTCGAATCGGGGTCTGTCGGTCGAGGTGTGTGCCCTGGCACCGGATTGGCACGGGATTGGTTGAGGCGGCGCCGAGAAAGCGGTTTTCCCCTATGGAAGGCAGTGGTATAAAGAGCTGACGAAGCGCTCCCTGGACGGGCGCTTTTGTTTGCCAACCTACTTTGCCAGCCAACGAACTCAACGGACTACAGGGAATACCATGTTTGAAAAGGTTGTTGCCGCCCCAGCGGATCCGATCCTGGGCCTGACCGAAGCCTTCCGTGCCGACACTCGCAGCCACAAGATCAATCTGGGGGTCGGTATTTACAAGGATGAGACCGGTGCCACTCCTATCCTTCACTGCGTCAAGCAAGCCGAGCAGAAGCTCTTGACCGACGAGAAGACCAAGAACTACCTCGGTATCGAAGGCAATATCGAATACGGCCGCATCGTGCAGCAACTGCTGTTCGGCCGTGATGCCGCCCTAGTGACCAGCGGCCGCGCCAAGACGGCGCAGGCGCCGGGCGGTACCGGTGCCCTGCGTATCGCCGCCGAGTTCGTGGTACGCAACAATCTCGCCAAGACCATCTGGATCTCCGATCCCACCTGGGCGAACCACGTCAGCGTGTTCCAGGCGGCCGGTTTGACCGTCAAGTGGTACAAGTACTACGACGCCGCCACCAAGGGACTCGACTTTGCCGCCATGCAGGCCTCGCTGTCTGACGCGCAGGCGGGGGATCTGGTGCTGCTGCACGGCTGCTGCCACAACCCGACCGGTATCGACCCCACTGCCGAACAGTGGCGCGCACTGGCCAGGCAGAGTGCTGCCGCCGGCTGGTTGCCGCTGTTTGACTTTGCCTATCAAGGCTTCGCCCGGGGCATCGAAGAGGATGCCGAAGGCCTTCGCATCTTCGCCGAGTGCCACGACGAGCTGCTGGTGGCGAGCTCCTTCTCCAAGAACTTCGGCCTCTACAACGAGCGGGTCGGCGCCTTCACCCTGGTCTGCGCGACCAAGGCGGTGGCCGACGTCGCCTTCACCCAGGTGAAGACCGTCATTCGTGCCAACTACTCCAACCCGCCGTCACACGGCGCTGCCGTTGTCACCACCGTGGTGAGCGACCCGGCCCTCTATGCGGAGTGGGTGGAAGAAGTGGCCGCCATGCGGGTGCGCATTCGCGAGATGCGCGAGCTGCTGGTGGAGAAGCTGGCCGAGCGGGGGGTGAACCAGGATTTCAGTTTCATCCGCGAACAGAACGGCATGTTCTCCTTCTCCGGTCTCTCCAAGGATCAGGTGGAGCGCCTCAAGAGCGAATTCGCCATCTATATCGTCGGCTCCGGCCGGATCAGCGTGGCAGGCATCACCCGCGCCAACATTGATCCCCTCTGCGACGCCATCGCCAAGGTGTTGTAAGAGAGAAGCATCTGCGCCAAGCGCCTTGCTTCAGCCATAAAAAGCCCGCCGTATCGGCGCAATGCTGTTCACTTAAGCGGAGCCGCATTGCGATTTACCGGAAAACGGGTCTTTGATATCTTCACCGCCCTGGGTCTCGATGGCCTGGGGCGTTTTTCTATGAACATGACGCCTATGCAGCCCCGCAACTCCGCCAACCTCCGTGGCGTATGGGCTGGCGATAACGCGCCCGCCATCACTGCCATCTGGTTCGCGATGAACTGACAGGCAAACTTAAAGCTCACCTCATTGGGCGCTCGCTGATGGGCTACGGCGGCCTGGCTGGCCTCCCGCCTGACCAGATTGTATCCAAGCAGCAATCCCCACAGCTCCTGATAGACCAAGTCCACTTTCTTGCTTCTCAGCGTGATGGCGTTGTGCTGCATCGCGCTTTTGATATCCCGGTATCCCAGCTCGATTTCCCAGCGCTCGTGGTACAGGGTCGCCACCTGAGCTGCGCTGAATCGCGCCACGGGCAGGGAGGTAAAGACCGTTTTCTCCTTGCCTGCCACCTCATAGGTCACTGCGCGAACTTGCCAGTGTGTCGGCAACGCCGGGTTTTTCTTGCGAGCCTGAGGCGAGACCGTCATTTGCAACAGACGGTCACCGTCGCCATAGCGCTCAAGTTCCGTGTATACCAGCCCGTTGCGTTCCGGGATGAGCCAGTGACGGTCGGTGTCTTCGGCCTGAATACGCAGCAACAGGTCGGCACCGAAGAAGCCTTTATCCAGCAGGGTCACTGACTTGTCCGGCAATGAGTGAATGAACTCGCTGGCCAGGGGGATTTCCCCTTTGCGGTACGGGCTGATGGCCGCGTTGGCAATGACATGCGAGCGGACATTCATGAGCGTGACCAACCGCAGCATCGGGTAGGGTGTCTGCCGGTTGGTTGAGGTGTTACCCGAGCCGAAATGTGCTCTGAGTTCAGGCATATCCTGGGTTCGGAACAGGGCCCCATCGATGGCAAAGACCTGTAAACCGTGCCAATGGTCTTCAGGATAACGTTCCCGCCCCCACACATCGGCGCACTGTTTGAACAGCCACTCGAGCGGCTGTTTGCCGAGTCGCTGACGGGCCTGAGACAGGGCACTGTCCGCGAGCAAGGCATCATTGGCCAACCCTTCTGCACAGATGTTGAGGCGCCGAGCGACCTCGGAGATAGGCTCATTGCGGAAAAAGGCCATCCCCACGACGAGCCACAAGACCATATCAGAAGGTAAGCGGCGTCGGCGGATAGTGGCCTTTTCAGACAAGGCGGCAGCGGCAGTAATCCATTCGTCGGGAATATGGTCGGCAAAAATGGCCAGCCGAGCCAGCATGTCGCCAGATGCCTCAACAACATCGTTCAGATCGTTTGCAATAGACATAAAAAA
>NZ_JBFODJ010000087.1:0-11006 GCF_040908265.1 Aeromonas sp. R5-1 | reverse complement strand
TAATGCCGATCAGTTAAGGATCCATTGACCGATCCTCAGGCTGTGTAAGAATCCGAAACTCCTTGTTGGGTTTCGGATTTTTTTATGCGTATCGACCAAGCTCTCGACTTCATTCACGCCTGTCCTCCCGGAAAGTTTGAGTCCCTGTCTGACCTGCTGTCACCTGAACTGGTGCAGGCTTGCTTGGCCGAGACGGGCTCCGTCTCCTTGCGCCGACGGCGCATGCCCATGGAGCGGGTGCTATGGGCCATTATCGGGATGTCCTTGTTTCGTCATGTCCCTATGGCCCAGCTGGCCAACCAGCTCGATATCCTGTTACCCGGCGACCGGCCGTTTGTCGTCCCCAGCGCCTTCATCCAGGCGCGCCAAAAACTGGCTGACCAAGCCGTTCGACAGGTGTTCCAGCAGACCGCCACACTCTGGCATCAGCAGTGTCAGCACCCCACCTGGGCCGGCTTGCAGCTGCTGGCCGTGGACGGGGTGGTCTGGCGCACGCCCGATACTCCGGACAATGCCGGCGCCTTTGCCAAGTCGAAAACCGTCCAGGGGGAGACGCAATATCCCCAGGTCCGCATGTTGTGTCAGATGGAGCTGACCAGTCATCTGCTGACCCAGACAGTGATGGACTCCTGTGCGGTAAACGAGATGGTGTTGGCAGAGCAACTGATTGAAAAAACACCCGATAATAGCCTGACCCTGTTCGATAAGGGCTTCTACTCACTGGGGTTACTCCATGCCTGGCAACGCCAGGGCGTAGCGCGTCACTGGCTTATTCCGCTGAAAAAGGGGGCTCAATACGAGGTCATCCGCAAGCTGGGGCGGCAGGATGTGCTGGTACGCCTCAGTGCCAGTCCGCAGGCCAAGAAGAAGTGGAGCGAGTTGCCGGAGCAGTTCGAAGCCCGGCTGCTGACCCGGACGGTAAACGGCAAGGAGCGGCAGGTGCTGACCTCGCTCACCGACCCGCTGCGCTTCCCGGCCAGCGAGTTGATGGAGCTATACCAGAATCGCTGGGAAATCGAGCTGGGCTATCGGGAGATGAAACATAGCCTGCAACAGCACCGGCTGACGCTGCGCAGCAAGAAACCCGATGGAGTAAGGCAGGAGCTATGGGGCTTGGTATTGGCCTATAACCTACTGAGATATCAGATGGTTAGGATGGCGGCGAGCTTAAAGGGCTATACGGCCAGCCAGTTGAGCTTTCACATGGCATCGGTGTATCTGCTGCATGAACTCAGTTGCCTGCCGTTTGTGTCACCGGGCATGGTTCCAGGGCGTGTCGCTGAGTTGGACAAACAGGCAGAGCAGTTCAAGTTACCCGCCCGCCGAGAACGAAGTTACCCAAGGTGCATCAAAGCCAAACCACAGAAGTATGCGACGAGAAAACCTAGTAAAAACAATGCCAGTCAGGCTTAACTGACTGGCATTAACCCTCCCGGGTGGCTTTTTTATGGGCAAAACAGGGTGCTCAGCGCCGCTGCAGCAGCAGGCTGCCGATGGAGTAACCGGCGCCAAAGGAACAGAGCACCCCGCGAGCCCCGCTCGGCAGATCCTGGTTGAAGAGGTGGAAGGCGATGATGGAACCCGCCGAGCTGGTGTTGCCGTAGCGGTCGAGGATGACAGGCGCCTCCTGCTGGCTGGCGTCGTGGCCCAGCAACTTGCGACCGATGAACTGGTTCATGGTGAGGTTGGCCTGATGGAGCCAGAGCCGGCTCAAGCCATCGGCCGCCCATCCCTGCTCCGCCAGCTGGGAGGCTATCTGATCGCACACCAGGGGCAGCACCTCCTTGAACACCTTGCGCCCCTGCTGGCGGAACAGCTTGTCGTCGCCGTAGCGGGTGCGCGGGCTGAGCCGGTTCAGGAAGCCGAAGTTGTTGCGGATGTTGTTGGAGTACTGGGTCACCAGCTTGCTGGCCACCAGTTGCCAGGGGTTGGCCACCTGGCAATCGGCCTCCCGCTCCAGCAGCACGGCGGTACAGGCGTCGCCGAAGATGAAGTGACTGTCCCGATCGCGGAAGTTGAGGTGACCCGAGCAGATCTCCGGATTGACCACCAGCGCCAGCCGGGCGGTGCCTGCCGCCAGCATGTCTGCGGCGGTCTTGATCCCGAAGGTGGCGGAAGAGCAGGCCACGTTCATGTCGAACGCCAGGCCGCTGGCGCCGAGATAGTGCTGCAATTCGATGGCCAGCGCCGGGTAGGGGCGCGGCATGTTGGAGGCGGCGACGATGACAAGATCGATCTCCCCCGGTTCACGACCGGCGGCGATCAGCGCCTGCTCGGCGGCCGCCACCGCCATCTCCACCATGATGGAGGGCTGATCGTCCGGGCGCTCCGCCATGAGCGGTTGCATGATGTCGGGATCCAGCACCCCCCCGCTGCTCACCAGATAGCGGCTCTTGATGCCGGAGGCCTTCTCGATGAACTCGCAGCTCGAGTGCTGCTTGGCAGGCAGCTGCCCTGCATCGATGGCGGAGGCGTTCTCCTCGTTGTAGAGATCCACGTACTGGTTGAAGGCCGCCACCAGCGCTTCATTGCTGACGGCAAAGGGAGGGGTATAGAGGCCTGAGCCACTGATTACGATAGAGGTCATCTTTGCTCCTGGCCGGGTGCAATCCCGGCTTGTCTGTTTTTTAGGGTTCAGAGGGTCACAGCTGGTCGATGGCCGCAGCCAGACCCGCCAGGGTCAGCGGGTGCATCCGCCCGCCGATCAATTCGTTCATCAACTTGATGGAGGGGTGCCACAGCCACTCCTGCCTTGGCAGCGGATTGACCCACACCATCTTGGGGAAATGTTGTTGCAGGCGCCCGAGCCACACCTGGCCGGGCTCCTCGTTCCAGTACTCTACGCTGCCACCTGGCCAGGTGATTTCATAGGGGCCCATCTTCGCATCCCCCACCACCATCACCCTGTAGTCGCTGCCGTAGGTGCGCAGCAGCCGCAGGGTATCGAACCGATCATCAAGGCGCCTGGCATTGTCCTGCCAGACGAAGTCGTAGAGGCAGTTGTGAAAATAGAAGAACACCAGGTGCTTGAACTCGTGGCGCAGGGCCGAAAAGAGGCGCTGCACCTCGGCCACATGGGCATCCATGGAGCCCCCTACGTCGAAGAAGACCAGCAGTTTGACCCCGTTGTGGCGCTCGGGCCGCAGCTTCACATCGAGCCAGCCTTGCCTGGCCGAGCTTTGGATGGTGTCGTCGAGATCCAGCTCGTCGGGATTGCCCCGGCGCACCCAGCGTCTGAGCTTGCGCAGGGCGAGCTGGATGGCGCGCTGCCCCAGGGGCGAGTCGTCACTGAAGTTGCGAAAGTGGCGCGCTTCCCACACCTTGGTCGCCCGCCCGTGCTGACCCTCTCCCCCCATGCGGATCCCTTCCGGGTGATAGCCGCCGTGACCGAACGGGCTGCTGCCCCCGGTGCCGACCCACTTGTTGCCGCCGGCGTGACGCTCCTTCTGCTCGTTCAAGCGCTGGTTGAGGGTCGCCAGCAGCTTGTCCAGCCCGCCAAGGGATTGGAGCAACGCCTTCTCCTCCGGGCTTAACAGTCGCTCGAACTCCTTGCGCAGCCAGTCGTCAGTCAGGCTCTCCGGCAACAGGGGGATGGCGGCCAACCCCTCGTAATACTCGGCGAAGGCGCGATCGAAGCGATCATAGTGCGCCTCGTCTTTCACCAGCAGGCAGCGGGATAGCTGGTAGAACTCGTCCATGTCGAGGCTGGCCAGCTGGGCAGCCAGCGCCGCGTGCAAGTCCAGCAATTCGCGCAGGCTGCAGGGGAGCTTGTGACGGCGCAGATGGGTAAAAAAGTCGATCAGCATGGGTCAGCTGCCGCGTCTGGCCAGAAAAGCGAGCTTCTCAAACAGATGCAGGTCCTGCTCGGTCTTGAGCAGGGCGCCGTAGAGTGCGGGCACCAGCTTGCCGGGCTCACGGGTGCGCAGGGCTTCGGGGGCGATGTCGTCCGCCAACAGCAGCCGGATCCAGTCCAGCAGCTCGGAGGTGGACGGCTTTTTGCGCAGCCCCTCTACCGCACGCAGCTCAAAGAAGAGCGTCATCGCTTCGTCGAGCAGCCGCTCCTTGAGGTCGGGGTAATGGAGCTTGACGATGGCCTGCATCTCGGCCTTGTCGGGGAAGCGAATGTAGTGGAAGAAACAGCGGCGCAGGAAGGCGTCCGGCAGCTCTTTTTCGTTGTTGGAGGTGATGATGACCACGGGGCGCTGGCGCGCCTTCACGCGCTCGCCGGTCTCGTAGACATCGAACTCCATCCGATCCAGCTCCAGCAGCAGATCGTTGGGAAACTCGATGTCCGCCTTGTCGATTTCATCGATGAGCAGCACTGGCCGCTGCTCTGCGCTGAAGGCCTGCCACAGCTTACCCCGGCGGATGTAGTGGCCTATCTCCCCTACCCTGGGGTCACCGAGCTGGGAGTCTCGCAGCCGGGCGACGGCATCGTATTCGTAGAGCCCCTGCTGGGCCTTGGTGGTGGACTTGATGTGCCAGCTGATGAGCTCGGCGCCCAGGGATTCGGCCACCGCCTCCACCAGCACTGTCTTGCCCGTACCGGGCTCACCCTTGATGAGCAGCGGCTTCTCCAGCACGATGGCGGCATCGACGGCCATCTTCAGTGCCTGTGATGCGAGATAGCGATCGCTTCCTGCAAATCCCATGAGATCCCTTCCATTGGATGCCCAGGCAGCGGGAGCCCCCTCGGCAAGAGAGAATAAGTTCTATATGTTGTAATAACATATTGTTATAACGATTCGTCACTTCTCATTCAGAAACCACAGGGTAATCTTGTTTCATCGCCTTAACAAACACAGGGATAGCACCATGAGCAAAATTTTTGAGGACAACAGCCAGACCATAGGCAACACCCCGCTTGTTCGTCTCAACCGTGTTACCAAGGGCCGCGTGCTGGCCAAGATCGAGAGCCGCAACCCAAGCTTCAGCGTCAAGTGCCGGATCGGTGCCAACCTCATCTGGGATGCCGAGAAACGCGGCGTGCTGACCAAGGGCAAGGAGATCATCGAGCCCACCAGCGGCAACACGGGCATTGCCCTGGCATTCGTGGCTGCGGCCCGCGGCTATCCCATCACCCTGACCATGCCGGCCACCATGAGCCTGGAGCGCCGCAAGCTGCTCAAGGCCCTGGGTGCCAACCTGGTGCTGACCGAAGGTCCCCTCGGCATGAAGGGCGCCATTGCCAAGGCCAACGAGATCCTCGAATCCGAACCGGGCAAGTACGTACTGCTGCAACAATTTGAAAACCCGGCCAACCCGGAAATCCACGAGCAGACCACTGGCCCCGAGATCTGGGACGCCACCGATGGCGAGGTGGATGTGTTCGTGGCGGGCGTCGGTACCGGCGGCACCATCACCGGGGTCTCCCGCTACATCAAGCAGACCAAAGGCAAGGCCATCGTCTCCGTGGCGGTCGAGCCCAGCGAATCTCCCGTCATCAGCCAGAAACTGGCAGGTGAAGAGATAAAGCCCGGTCCCCACAAGATCCAGGGCATCGGCGCCGGCTTCATCCCGGGCAACCTGGATTTGAGCCTGCTGGACCGCGTCGAGCAGGTGAGCAGTGACGAAGCCATCGAGATGGCCCGCCGCCTGATGGAAGAGGAAGGGATCCTGGCCGGTATCAGCTCCGGCGCTGCCGTGGTCGCTGCCAACCGTCTGGCCGAGCAGCCGGAGTTCGAAGGGAAAACGATTGTCGTCATCCTGCCGAGCGCCGCCGAGCGTTACCTCTCCAGCGCCCTCTTCGCCGGTGTGTTCAGCGAGCAGGAATTGCAGCAGTAGTTGATCAGCCAACACCAACACGACGGCGCTCCTCGGAGCGCCGTTTTCATTATGCGCTAAACTCTCTAGCCACCAGTGCCACTCGGCCCCTTATTTTTTGGGGTAAAATAACAAACTTGGATATGACAAAAAAAGCAGACATTCTGTGATAAA
Source organism: Aeromonas sp. R5-1 (assembly GCF_040908265.1). Classification (NCBI taxonomy): domain Bacteria; kingdom Pseudomonadati; phylum Pseudomonadota; class Gammaproteobacteria; order Aeromonadales; family Aeromonadaceae; genus Aeromonas; species Aeromonas sp. R5-1. The sequence continues at coordinate 5,069 of NZ_JBFODJ010000087.1, read as the reverse complement.
TCTCATATCCTGTGCGGCGTCACGAGGTGTTTGCTGGCAAGGTATCACAAGGTAACAAAGTGTTATTTTTCGTTATAAAATAATTTCAGGCCAGGCCTGACGCGGCTTGCAGCCTGATAGCGAAAAAATACCTGGCCACGACGCCGAATACTGCACAGAAAATTGACCTGGATTAAACCATTGCAGGTCTGATTTCGTTACTTTACAACATATCCATACTGACACGGTGAGACAGGAAGCCTCATTGGCGACCATCTCTCCAAACAATATCAATAATATGGGGTGAAACCATGTACGAGAAGTCTGTTGTTATTACTGCTGAAAACGGCCTGCACACCCGTCCTGCAGCTCAGTTCGTGAAAGAAGCCAAAGAATTCCAAAGCGAGATCACTGTGGTCTCCGGTGGCAAATCCGCCAGCGCCAAGAGCCTGTTCAAGCTCCAGACCCTGGGTCTGACCAAAGGCACCAACGTGACCATCCAGGCTGACGGCCCGGACGCTCAGAAAGCCGTTGAGAAGCTGGTTGCCCTGATGGACGAGCTGGAGTAATCCAGCTTTATTCCTCCCCCACAGTCGTTTTAATAGGAAGGATTATGATATCTGGCATTCTTGCGTCCCCCGGTATCGCATTCGGTAAGGCGCTTCTTCTGAAAGAAGATGAAATCGTTATCAATCAAGGCAAGATTCCCGCCGAACAGATTGATGCCGAGATCAACCGCTTCCTCGAAGCCCGCACCAAGTCAGCCGCACAGCTGGAAGCCATCAAAGAGATGGCCGGTCGCACCTTCGGTGAAGAAAAAGAGGCCATCTTCGAAGGCCACATCATGCTGCTCGAAGATGAAGAGCTGGAAGGGGATATCAGATCCTTCATCAAAGAACACAAAGCCTCTGCCGACAGAGCCGTTCACGAGGTGATCGAACAGTACGCCAAGATGATGGCCGATCTGGATGACCCCTATCTGCGTGAGCGCGCCACCGACTTCCGTGACATCGGCACCCGTCTGGTCAAGAACGTACTGGGCATGGCCGTTGTCAACCTGAGCACCATCGACGAAGAGGTCATCCTGGTCGCCAAAGACCTGACCCCGTCTGAAACCGCTCAGATCAACCTGAAATACGTGCTGGGCTTCGTCACCGACATCGGTGGCCGTACCTCCCACACCTCCATCATGGCACGCTCCCTGGAGCTGCCGGCCGTCGTGGGCACCAACGACATCACCGAGCGCGTCAAGAACGGTGACATGCTGGTGCTGGATGCGATCAACAACCAGGTCATCATCAACCCGACCGCCGACCAGTTGAACGAAGCCAAGAAGTTCCAGGCCCAGTTCCAGGCAGAGAAGGACGAGCTGGCCAAGCTCAAAGACCTGCCTGCCATCACCCTGGATGGCCACCAGGTCGAAGTGTGCGCCAACATCGGGACCGTCAAGGATACCGAGGGTGCCATCCGCAACGGCGCCGAAGGCGTGGGTCTGTACCGTACCGAGTTCCTGTTCATGGACCGTGACGCGCTGCCGACCGAAGACGAGCAGTTCAAGGCTTACAAGGAAGTGGCCGAAGCCATGCCGGATCAACCGATCATTGTCCGTACCATGGACATCGGCGGCGACAAAGAACTGCCCTACATGAATTTCCCGAAAGAGATGAACCCCTTCCTGGGCTGGCGTGCCGTGCGTATCTTCTTCGACCGCACCGACATCATGCACGCCCAGCTGCGGGCCATCCTGCGTGCGTCTGCCTTCGGCAAACTGCGCATCATGTTCCCGATGATCATCTCCGTCGAAGAGTTCCGCAGCCTGAAGGCTACCGTGGAGACGCTGAAAGCCGAACTGCGTGCCGAAGGCAAAGCCTTTGATGAATCCATCGAAGTGGGTATCATGATTGAGACCCCGGCCGCGGCCGTGATGGCTCATCATCTGGCCAAGGAAGTGGATTTCTTCAGTATCGGTACCAACGACCTGACCCAGTACACCCTGGCTGTCGACCGTGGTAACGAGATGATTTCCGCCATGTACAACCCGCTGTCACCCTCCGTCCTGACCCTGATCAAGATGGTGATCGACGCTTCCCATGACAATGGCAAGTGGACCGGTATGTGCGGTGAACTGGCTGGTGACGAACGCGCCACCCTGCTGCTGCTGGGTATGGGTCTGGATGAGTTCTCCATGAGCGCCATCTCTGTACCGCGTATCAAGAAGCTTATCCGCAACACCAACTTCGAAGATGTGAAGGCCATGGCCGACCAGGCGCTGAGCTTTGCCACCGCCGCCGAAATCGAAGCGTGCGTAGATAACTTTATTAAGCAGAAGGCAGTCTGCTAAGATCGGCTGCAAACAGCGACAATCATCTCTAGGAGCTTTTACTATGGGTCTGTTCGACAAACTGAAGAAACTGGTTTCCGACGACAGTTCTGACACTGGCGGCATCGAAATCTTTGCTCCGCTGTCCGGCGAAATCGTCCCCATCGAAGATGTGCCTGACGTCGTCTTCGCCGAGAAGATCGTCGGCGACGGCATCGCCATCAAGCCGGCCGGCAACAAGATGGTTGCTCCGTGCGACGGCACCATCGGCAAAATCTTCGAGACCAACCACGCGTTCTCTCTGGAGTCCGACTCTGGTATCGAGCTGTTCGTTCACTTCGGTATCGACACCGTCGAGCTGAAGGGTGAAGGTTTCACCCGTATCGCTCAGGAAGGTCAACAGGTCAAGCGCGGTGACACCATCATCGAGTTCGATCTGGCCGTTCTGGAAGCCAAAGCCAAGTCTACCCTGACACCTGTGGTCATCTCCAACATGGACGAGATCAAAGAGCTGGTGAAGATGACTGGCGCCGTGACCGTGGGCGAAACCCCGGTGATCCGCATCAAGAAATAATGCGCCCTGGCCTGACGCCAGCGACCACCAAAAACCGAAGCCTGGTGCTTCGGTTTTTTTTTGCCCCTTCCATCCCCCGATACTCCATGGGCTCCCGCACAGGTCAGCATGACGGCAAACAGGCAGAAATGTTATCGAGATCAACACGGGCATAAGCAAGCCGAGTACCCTCAAGAGGGATACCTGCGGGTCCTTTGGCTCGATATGAGACGGGATGAAAAGAGATAAGCCGCTTAAGTGGCGAGGAGACAACGATGCTGAGAAATACCGAACAACGTTATGGCAGCCTGAGCATAGGGCTGCACTGGTTGACCCTGCTGCTGATGATCGCCGTCTATGCGCTGATGGAGTTCAGGGACATCTTCCCCAAAGGGTCGGCCGGCCGCGACCTGATGAAGGAGTTTCACTTCATGGTGGGTCTGCTGATCCTGGCGCTGGTGGTCGTGCGCCTGCTGGTGCGCGTGGGTAGCCCTTCACCGCGTATCGTGCCCGAGCTCTCCCCCCTGATGCTCACGCTGGCTAAGCTCGCCCATCTGGCGCTCTATGGCTTCCTGATCCTCACCCCGCTGCTGGGCTGGCTGCTGTTGAGCGCAGGGGGCAAACCCATTCCCTTCTTCGGCCTGGCGCTCCCCGCCCTCATCGCCCCCGATGACGGCCTGAAGGGCACCATCAAGGAGTTGCACGAGACGCTGGCCAACATTGGCTATGCTCTGATTGCCCTGCACGCAGCGGCAGCCATCTACCACCACCATGTGCTCAAGGACAATACCCTGACCAATATGCTGCCCGAGCGCAAATAACCAGCGACGGGTTGCACACCAACAAAAAGGCCCCTGTGACAGGCAATGCTGTTCACTTAAGCGGAGCCGCATTGCGATTTACCGGAAAACGGGTCTTTGATATCTTCACCGCCCTGGGTCTCGATGGCCTGGGGCGTTTTTCTATGAACATGACGCCTATGCAGCCCCGCAACTCCGCCAACCTCCGTGGCGTATGGGCTGGCGATAACGCGCCCGCCATCACTGCCATCTGGTTCGCGATGAACTGACAGGCAAACTTAAAGCTCACCTCATTGGGCGCTCGCTGATGGGCTACGGCGGCCTGGCTGGCCTCCCGCCTGACCAGATTGTATCCAAGCAGCAATCCCCACAGCTCCTGATAGACCAAGTCCACTTTCTTGCTTCTCAGCGTGATGGCGTTGTGCTGCATCGCGCTTTTGATATCCCGGTATCCCAGCTCGATTTCCCAGCGCTCGTGGTACAGGGTCGCCACCTGAGCTGCGCTGAATCGCGCCACGGGCAGGGAGGTAAAGACCGTTTTCTCCTTGCCTGCCACCTCATAGGTCACTGCGCGAACTTGCCAGTGTGTCGGCAACGCCGGGTTTTTCTTGCGAGCCTGAGGCGAGACCGTCATTTGCAACAGACGGTCACCGTCGCCATAGCGCTCAAGTTCCGTGTATACCAGCCCGTTGCGTTCCGGGATGAGCCAGTGACGGTCGGTGTCTTCGGCCTGAATACGCAGCAACAGGTCGGCACCGAAGAAGCCTTTATCCAGCAGGGTCACTGACTTGTCCGGCAATGAGTGAATGAACTCGCTGGCCAGGGGGATTTCCCCTTTGCGGTACGGGCTGATGGCCGCGTTGGCAATGACATGCGAGCGGACATTCATGAGCGTGACCAACCGCAGCATCGGGTAGGGTGTCTGCCGGTTGGTTGAGGTGTTACCCGAGCCGAAATGTGCTCTGAGTTCAGGCATATCCTGGGTTCGGAACAGGGCCCCATCGATGGCAAAGACCTGTAAACCGTGCCAATGGTCTTCAGGATAACGTTCCCGCCCCCACACATCGGCGCACTGTTTGAACAGCCACTCGAGCGGCTGTTTGCCGAGTCGCTGACGGGCCTGAGACAGGGCACTGTCCGCGAGCAAGGCATCATTGGCCAACCCTTCTGCACAGATGTTGAGGCGCCGAGCGACCTCGGAGATAGGCTCATTGCGGAAAAAGGCCATCCCCACGACGAGCCACAAGACCATATCAGAAGGTAAGCGGCGTCGGCGGATAGTGGCCTTTTCAGACAAGGCGGCAGCGGCAGTAATCCATTCGTCGGGAATATGGTCGGCAAAAATGGCCAGCCGAGCCAGCATGTCGCCAGATGCCTCAACAACATCGTTCAGATCGTTTGCAATAGACATAAAAAA
>NZ_JBFODJ010000086.1:0-4165 GCF_040908265.1 Aeromonas sp. R5-1 | reverse complement strand
CATCACCATGAGCAACGCTTCAATCCGCTCCGGCTTTTTCAGGTACAGTGAGGAGGTTAAAAACTCCGGGCTCTTGAGAAAACGAAAGCCCCGTTCGACATTCTGCTGCGCTTTATAGGTGGCCAAAAGTTCGGCCATGGTCAGCGTATCGCTGTGGTCATTGGTCGCCAGGATGAACACCCCGGTCTGGTTGCGGGCCTCTTCAACGCAAGCCAGGCTAGTTGCCGCCAACCCAGTGATTTGAAACTGATGGCCAATTGGCTCTTCGCCACGCTTGGGTCTGCCACGTCCTGTATAAACGGGTTCACCTACCACTTCGGCATCCAGTTGCAGCAGCATCAAGCTGGCGGTAAAACAGCTCAACTCAGCTTGGGCATCCGCCTCACAAGCAAAGCGTCGGGCACACAATTTGGCGAAGGCTTTGAGCTCGCGGGTACTGTCTTTGAGCAGGTTTTTGGCCAATGTCTGCTGCTCGCGGTGGCTGGCTTGTTCGCTGCGCACCAGCAACCAACGTTGCGCGACCCCGGCATAATTCGCGTGTTGCCAACGGCCATGATAGCCATTGCCCAGAGCGGTCAGCGGTTGTGCACCTATGGTTGCCACGGCCTGCTTTGCCTCATTGAGAGTGACGGGCACCCGGGTCACAAATAGTTGCTGCTGTTGCGCCAGTAATTGCAAGGTATCGGCGCAGTACAGTGCGGCATCGCCGACCAGATAACGGCACTCCTGCGCGGCCTTGAGACTGCTCAAATGGCGACGAACGGTCTGGGCAAAGGCTTTGGTGTCATTACTATTGCCGCTCAGGGCCTGCATATAGACAGGTAGGCCAGCCTGATTTTCACAGATGAGCTCAAGGATCACTTGATTCAGCTCTGGCCGGTGATCACGACTATAACCACGCACCAGTTGCAGCTTACCGACCAGATCCCCATCGGCACAGTCATAGGCGCCATCGACGTGGAAGCTGGTAATATCGAGGTGCACTGCGGTGCTTTTGAGCCCCAGCCGCTCGACAACTTGCGCCGCCATCACCTGATACAAGGCGCTGACATCGGCCTCAAAGAGGGCATCGAGACAGCGACCGAGCACATCATCATTGAGGTCATCAGCACAGATCCCGGGGCCAATCAGGCGCTCAACCGGCTTGTTAGCGAAGAATTGCGGGAACATGTGCAGGGTGCTGCTGTGAAAGCCGAGGCCGTTCACTATCATGGCGACCAAGGCTTCACCATGTGAGACCTTGAAAGGCGGGGTTTTGGGGAGCAAGGCATCGATCATGCGGGCAATGCCCAGTTCCTGGCAGAGTGCGGCGACCAAACCAAGGTGATCGAGGTTACGGATCGAGATAGCGGGTGCGGCCATGATGATCTACCTGCAAAAGAGAGTAATAGATCAGAACGGCCGATCGCCGTCAAGCACTGAAAATAGCAAAATCAGGTGCGGAATGACGGTTCTATGGCTCTGCCTCGGCTCCTAAATGCTTCGATATGTTCTCCATATTTGGAAAGGATTATCAAGTCTGCCCTGATTCCGATGGCTATTGGGATTTTCTGGCCGCATTGATGATGTTTATTTTCTACTTTACAGCGTTCATTATTTTGACTAGAAGGTGATAGCGATGGAGTGGTTAGGTGATTTATTCAGTGGGTTGTTTCAGGATATATATGATCTTGCTGTCCAGGTAACGGCCTGGATTTCGGTAAAACTGGCTATTCAGTGGATTGAGTTCAAAATATTCCTGTTGGTGTTTTCATGGGATGTTGCCAGGGAAATCCTCATAAACCTGCAATTCAGTGATTTGATATCGTCCTCCTTTAATAGTCTCCCAGCATCTGTGCGGGATATTTTGCTCTATCTGCAATTTGATAAGGGCCTGTCCGTTATTACCCAGGCATTTGTGACGCGCTTTCTACTCAATATCTTCGGGTGGTGATCCATGTCCACCAAAATCCATCACGGTGCGCCAGGGTCTTATAAATCAAGCGGCGCTATTCATACCGATGTGATCCCGGCCATCAAGGCGGGTCGCTACATCATTACCAACGTGCGGGGCTTCTCGGTGGAACGTTGCCGCGAAGTGTTGGGTAAAGAGGTGCCGGATGGCTTTGAGGTGCTCTATGTCGAGACTGAATCCCAGGAGGGCCGCGATCATCTGGCGCGGTTCTACCACTGGGCACCCAAGGGGGCATTCTTCCTGGTCGATGAGGTGCAGCGGGTATTTCCGCCAGCATGGCGTCAGAGTGACCTGGATAAACTCGATTATCCTGGTGGGCCGGATAAGGCCAAAGAGGATGGCCGACCCGAAACAATCGACGTGGCCTTTGATATGCACCGTCACCATAACTGGGATTTCGTATTAACAACCCCGAACATCAAAAAGGTGCATCAAGTAATTCGGGCTGCTGCGGAAACCGCAATTCGTCATACCAATATGGCGATATTGGGACTGGGGGGGCGTTATAAGACCGTTCTCCACCTTTCCGATAACTCCGGTACGTCTCTTTCTGATGTTCTGCAAGCCAAGCCATTTAATAAGGTGCCAAAGTATGTTTTCAAACTTTATGACTCAACTGCAACCGGTAAAGTCTCGGATACAATCGCGGGTAGCTCGATGCTCCGAGACCCTAAAATACTTTTTGTTCTGGTCGTTTGGGGACTCTGTATGTTCTTCGGTTTCATCAAGCCTGAATATATTGACTCGCCTGCTAAAGCCCCTGTGGTGGCTTCTGCGCCCGCTGATGCCGCTGTTTCGGTTCCTGGGCAAGTGGGTGCTGCGCCCGCTGCTAATGTACGTCCTAGTGGCGCTCCTGCTGCGGATGCTGCTGGCGTCTTTGCTGTAGGCCCGTTCGCCGGATACCGCATGATCATCAACTGCCATGTGCTGACCAAGAGTGATCGAGACGTCTACAACGTCGAATATTGCTTTGCACTGCGGAAGGGGGACGACGAGCAAGCCATCTACGCCGAGGAGTGGCCGCAATACTTCGTGGATTTGAAGCCTATGACGGCCTGCCATGCGGTGATCCAGTACCAGGGGCAACCCGTGGATGTGTACTGCGACCCTGATGGGGACGCGCTGCGTAAGCGGGTCAATGGGGCGCTCTTTGCTGGGGCCAAGAATGACGGGGCACCTAGCGATGACCGGACATAAAAATATCTGTGGAAATAATGGGGGTTGCTGTGATTGGCATCATCGCTATCTGCATTGATATTGCCATCCTGATAGCCATAGGGAGCAATCCTAGCTATTCCGCCGAGGCTCGTTGGGCCTGTGTTGCCCTGGTAGCGCTGCTCTCGTTGCCTCCCCTGCTCTGGCTCTTTGGGGGCCACTTTATCGAGCTGGAGGTGAAGTGGCAGCACCACTGCCGGGCAAGACGCCGCGCTCGCTCTGCTGCCGCTCGCGTTAAGAATGGCCGCTGACCATTAGCATATGGTGAGCTGCGCGAACCATGATAAACGCCCTGCCGCAGGGCGCTAGCGTCCCGAGGACCTATGCCCCCCAGGTGTCCGCCTCCCTGGGGTGATTCACGGCATTGAGCGCCTACGCTGAAATAACCCCCTTCCCTGCTAAACCTGTCTTTAATGCCTCGTCAGAGCGACCAGCCGAAGGCTATGGGGCGCGTCTGGTGACTTCCTTCGCCTCCTGTCGCAGACAAGCTGCTCTCAAGGTCTTGTGCCGTCTTGGCGGCTGAGTGCCCCAGGGGATCCGGCTGTCCCCTGCCCCCCCGTGTAGTAATACGGGGGGAATTGTTTGATCAATCTATGATGATTCGATTTCTTGCTCTCTTACTACTTGATTTCTTAATATGGCTTGTGGGTATTGGACTCACTTAGGAAAGGAATTGACATGATTACACAGTTGACGCCCGCTGATGGATGGTATTTTAAACATCAAAAGGATTCTGGAGTCTTAGCCATCTATCGTGTGGCAGCTTGGGGTATAAATGAACAAGGTGGAGTTGTAGGGCTTATAAGTCGTGACTTCACGATGAAAGGTCCAACGCTGCGGCCAATACAGCCAGAAGATACTGGGGTCTATGTGCATGAAACTTCCCTTCTTGAGGCTGAACTGCGTATTCCGGCGAAGTTGAACAGCCATTCCGGCCAACGTGAACACCCTGATCCTTAACGCGCTCACGTCATCTCGTTTCTAACTCGACTGTTC
>NZ_JBFODJ010000085.1:0-13608 GCF_040908265.1 Aeromonas sp. R5-1 | reverse complement strand
TCGCCGATGCCTGCAACCCACGCCATTGATCCACGACCAACGTATCCGCCGGGTGCGTGAGCGAGACCTATTTGACCGACAAGTCTGGTTACAACTGCCTGTTCGCCGCGTCGACTGTCTGCGCTGTGGTCGCGTCAGTGAACATATCGACTGGCTCCCCTCTGGCTCCCGCCTCACCCGGCGCATGCAGTGCTGGATTGAAGCGCTCGTTCAGTACCTCCCCATCCGCCATGTCAGCCAGCTCACCGGGGTCGGTTGGCACACCATCAAGGAGATCGACAAGCGCCGTTTGCAGACCAGTGTGGGCACCATCGAACTTGGGGAGGTGCGGCGGCTGGTGATGGATGAGTTTGCCCTGCACAAGGGACACCGCTATGCCACCGTGATCATGGATGCCGAGCGAACCCGCGTCCTGTGGGTGGGGCACGGCAACAGCAGGGCCGCTATCCGTCCCTTCTTCGAGCAGCTCGGCGAGCGATGCCAGCAGATTGAAGCGGTGGCGATGGACATGAACACGGCGTTCGACCTGGAACAGCAAGATGGCCATCAAGCGACGAGCATGCCCTTTATCACGCGTGGCATGGATGATTTTGTGAATGCGGCGCCGTTGTGGTCGTGGCAGGGGTGGTAGGATAGGCATCAACTCAGTCCTTTTGGTGTGGCTTGTTTTGTTTCGCGCCTAATGAGATCGCACAAACTGGACTGAGTTCCCTTCCTCCTGTGATCTACTATTCGGAACAGCTATTTAGAGCATGGTCACCGGAGTGAGCATCTCCTCGGTCAGGAGGCAAAATGCACTCAGGATGGCCAAGGCCCCGACAACGCCGGAAGGTGTTGCCGCACGTTTACTCTTCTGGGCAGAGAGGGCCTGCACATTGTGCTGCTGGATCTTCTCCACCACGGCCATGGCACCCATGTCCAGATGACGGTAGAAGCTGGCATTGAGCTGGGTCAGATGCAGCAATGACTGGCGCATCCGTTCGAAGGTCTTTTTGCAAACCGGATCTTGTTTGTGCCAAAACCCCTCAAGGGAGCCTCTTGTCGTCAGACCTGGCAGATCATAGAGGGCCCGCCCCATGCAGAAGGTCGGCACATGGTGCAACAGGGCGGAGAGGCCTACCGTGCTGTTGATGGTGATGACCCCTTTGAGCAGTGGATAGAGGGTGGGCAGTGGCAGCTCATAGCCATAGAACACCCGCCCTTCCAGTCCGAGCAGTGTCACCAACCGGTTGATCTGGGATTGATAACTGACATAGCCCCGATCCATGGGGTGGTGCTTGAACAGCAGCACATCCTCACGGCGGGCGTGCTCGGCGAAGGAGTTCATCACCTGGGCGACCATCTCTTCCACCCCGCTCAAATCCGAATGCTCCCGGATCTGAAAGTCTTCGGTGACCTGCAGCGGCACGAAGAAGATATGCCCCTTGTGCTGGGGCAGGGCCTTGAGCAGGGAGTGGTCGCTCCATCTGTGCTTCCACTTCACCAGGCCCCCAGCGACCCAGCCCCTGGCCTCCTGATAGAGGCTCCAGGGTCTGTGATTGACGAAATGGGGATAGCGCCAGCGTAAAAGACTCTTGTTGATGTGGTAGCGGCTGGCATACCAGGCCCGGCGGGCGAAGGTTTTGCCCACCTTCAGCCGCGCCTCGTAAGGGGTTGGCCAGGTCATCTCGGCCAGGGAGTCACGCTTGGCATAGAGCGGGCTGAAGGCATTGACGCCCCCTTGCTCCAGGGTCACGAAGTCGGGACGCAGGTAGCCCTCCTCCATGGCCCAGACGCGGATTTTTTTCAGCTTGCAAATACGGATGGCCTGCTGGTGGTAATAACGGCAATCACCGTAACAGATGAGGCTGTCGATGCCATGGCGCTTGATAAAGCGGCGAAAGAAGGTGTTCCAGGTCTCCGGCTTGCCGGTGAAGCGTTCGTTATGGCCTACGCAGCGCCAGCACTCATCCCCCCCGTTGAAATGGATCTTGTAGACCTCGTGACCGGCGTCGGAAAGCGCCTGGCTGAGGGTCTGGAAGAAGGGGCCCAGCGGCCCTTGCAGCAGCAAAATCTTCATGTACGACTCATCTCATCAACTGGGGAAAGGAAGGGCGTTGCAGCAGGGCTTGCGCCAGATAGCTCAGCTTGACTTGCCAGCGTTGCCAGCGGCTCGACTTGTGGCTGGAGGATTGACCTTGCGCGGCCAGTTGGCGGATCAACTGCTCCGGGCTTATCCAGAGTCCGCTCTGCCAATCGATATAGAGCGGATAGGCCACCAGCGTCAGATAGACCAGTGCCGCCAGGGGGAGCTTGCGCTGGCGCCGGGCCGGGGGATGGGCATCCGTGGTCAACCCCCAGCCACTGTAGAAGGGCTGACCCCAGGTCGTCACCTTGACCCCTTGTACCAGCGCCTCGAAGCCGCTCAGGGAGGTCATGGTGTGCAGTTCATCCACGTGGGGGTAGAGGCTGGTGAGGCCGATATCCAGCACCTGGCTGTCCACGCACTCCGCCAGACAGGCTGCAGAAATGGCGCCGGCCCGATTGCCCGCCACCACATCCGGGTGGGGTTTGTAGAGGATGTGGGCCTCTGGCTTGGCGGCGCGCACCGCCCAGAGCAACTGCTCGTTGCTGCGAATGGTCGGGCTGCCGGTCAGGATGGAGGCATCCCCATCCACCTGACCCACCACCAGCACCAGGGGACGGCCATCGGCGGGGGGCGTGAAGTGCGTCGGCGCGCCGACATTATACTTGCTCACCTTGTTTTGGCGCAGCAGAGTGAGCAGTTGCTCACCCCGGTCGAGCTGTGACTGGGTCAGCTCCTGGTAATTGAGCAACTGCTCAAGACCGCTGGGGCTGCGGCTGTCGAAATAGATCCCGACCGGATCCAGCGACAGGGAAGAGGGGCGACACAGGTTGGAGCCCAGCCCCTTGGAACGGATAAAGCCATCCTCCACCCGGATGGCCGAGGTGAGCTCTGGGTAACGACTGCCCCATACCAGCACCTGCTCGTCACCGGTCAGCCGTTTTGGCGGCTTGCGCACAAAGCAGAGCTCTTCGGCCAGGGGCTGACAGAAGGCCTGCATAAAGGCGCGCTTCCACAAGGAGAATCCCACCAGATAGAGCCTGCGCCAACGGGGGGCTGTCTTCTGCTGGCGGGCGATGATGGCGATCACCTCTTCCACCTCGCAGCGTTGGCCAATCACGGGATCCAGATAGCGGGGATAGCAGATCAGCGCCGCCGCCACTAGCTGGGCCAGTGACACCTGAACGGTGCGGCGTTCACACTGTTTGCTGTCCTGGGTCAGACCCCACCCCGCATAAAACGGCATGCCGAAGCAATACACGGGTTTGCCCAGCAGGAGCGCCTCGAAGCCGAGCTGGGATGACACTGTGTATACGGCGTCCACCAGATTGAGCAGGGCATGGGGATGACAATGGTCGGCAACGATCTCTACATCCCTCAGTTTCAGTCTGGCCAGCACGCCACTCTTCTTGCCAAAGCGGGTATCCGGGTGGGTGCGAAGCAAGAGACGGGCATCGGGATGATTGCGCCGTGCCGCCTCCACCATGGCGATAAAGTCCGCCTCGCTGGCCAGGGCGCCGGGAATGGAGAGGTCCCCGGCCACCTGATCCACCAGCAAGACGCAGGGCCTGCCGTCTTGCCGCAGGCGCTGGGCCAGCGCCGCGGGCAGCCCGGCGACCTCCTTCGACATCAGGCTGGGTGACGAATAACTTGAGAGAGAGGTGGGTCGCTCGGCATAGCAGTTGTATTTGGTGACCCCAAGGCGCACCAGCTCGTGGACAAGCCGCTCGGCTCGCGCCAGCATGGCGGCGTCACAGGGGGTGGCGATAAGCTGTTCAAGCTGGCTGGGCTGGCGGGCATCGTAATAGATGCCGACCGGATCGGCGATAAGGGATACCGCCTTGCCGCCCTTGGCCGGATGGCCGATATAGCCGATAAAGCCATCTTCCAGTTGCCAATAGGGCAGGCCCAGCGACGTCGCTTTCTGCCTTATTTGATAGGTATTGGACTTTTGACCCCAGCCCACTATCACGTCAGTGTCAGCAAACGGCATATTGTCGTGGAAGAGGTGTAACTGGCAGCCAAGCATAGGTTCAATATTTGCTTTTCTGGCCAGGATGCCTTTTGAACCTGTCAATAATTTCATTTTTGCTCTGCGCTGTAGAAAACTCCCCGTATCGGAACGGGGAGTGGAATTCAGATAAATAGATCTGCATCGAGTAATGACTTGGCAACGCTGTCTTTTGCGGACGTAATGATATCGCAATCCAGAGCCGGCCATTCAATTGCAATGGAGTCATCATTCCACTTAATGCCTCGGTCACTGCTGGGGGCATAATAATTGGTGGTTTTGTACAAAAACTCTGCAGTGTCAGTCAAGGTAACAAAACCGTGGGCGAACCCTTCCGGGATCCACAGTTGACGCTTGTTGTCACCAGAAAGATGTACACCCACCCACTGGCCAAATGTCGGCGAGCTTTTCCTGATATCCACTGCAACATCGAACACTTCACCCGCGACGCAGCGCACCAGTTTCCCCTGGGCGTGGGGGGGCAGTTGATAATGCAAGCCGCGTAATACGCCTTTGGATGATTTGGAGTGGTTATCTTGTACAAAGGTCACGCTACGACCTATCGCCGCTTCGAATTGCTGGTGATTAAAACTCTCAAAGAAAAAACCACGGTCATCGCCGAACACTTTCGGCTCAAAGATAAAAACATCGGGGATCTTGGTTTGAATAACATTCATCATGAATACCTGGTGTATAAATGGGGCTGATAGCCCCATTGGGACATTATTACTTCAGCATTTTCAACAGATACTGACCGTAGGCGTTCTTTTTCAACGGCTCCGCCAGTTTCATCACCTGCTCGGCAGTGATAAAGCCTTTGTGGAACGCAATTTCTTCAGGACATGCCACTTTCAAGCCTTGGCGATGTTCGATGGTCTGAATAAAGTTGCTCGCCTCAATCAGGCTTTCATGGGTGCCGGTATCCAGCCAGGCATAGCCACGGCCCATCATGGCCACCGACAAATTCCCCTGCTCGAGGTAGATACGGTTCACGTCGGTAATTTCCAGTTCACCACGAGGAGAAGGCTTCAGGCTTTTCGCAATCTCCACCACGCTGTTATCGTAGAAATAGAGGCCAGTCACCGCATAGTTGCTCTTGGGCTCCAGCGGCTTCTCTTCCAGAGAAATCGCCGTTCCCTGCTTATCAAACTCCACCACGCCATAGCGTTCTGGATCGTGTACATGATAGGCAAACACGGTGGCGCCATAAGGCTTGGCGGCGGCTGCCTCCAACTGTTTCTGCAGGTCGTGGCCGTAGAAGATATTGTCACCCAGCACCAGTGCACAGGGGTCAGAGCCAATAAACTCTTCCCCCAGAATAAAGGCCTGCGCCAGGCCATCCGGGCTCGGTTGTACCTTGTATTGCAGATTCAGGCCCCATTGGCTGCCATCGCCCAGCAACTGCTCGAAGCGGGGGGTATCTTGTGGCGTGCTGATGATCAAAATATCGCGGATCCCCGCCAGCATCAGGGTACTCAACGGGTAATAGATCATCGGCTTGTCATAGATGGGCAGCAGCTGTTTGCTGACGGCCATGGTGACGGGATAGAGACGAGTGCCAGAGCCACCGGCCAGAATAATACCTTTACGTTTGTTCATAGTGCTTGATTTCTTATCTTTGAATTATGTAACCCATCAAAGTGAATGCTCTTAAATAACACTCACTTTGCGTTTTATCCCTACTGGAGCGTGAGACAGTATACCCACGCTATCTTTATTTTCTTATTTTCCGAGGATCTCGGTCAGCATCCGCTCAACACCGACTTTCCAGTCCGGCAGTACCAGATCGAAGGTTCGTTGGAATTTGCTGGTATCAAGGCGGGAGTTATGAGGTCGTTTGGCCGGGGTCGGGAAGGCGCTGGTCGGGACTGCATTGACGTGTGTGACCGCCAGTTCAACCCCTGCTTCTGCGGCTTTGGCAAACACCAGCTGGGCATAGTCATACCAGGTGGTGGTGCCGGAAGCGATCAGATGGTAGAGCCCCGCCACTTCGGGTTTGTATTGCGCGGTACGGATCGCATGAGCGGTGCAGTCGGCCAGTAGTTCAGCCCCGGTTGGGGCGCCAAACTGATCATGGATGACCGACATTTCACTTCGCTCCTTGCCAAAGCGCAGCATGGTTTTAGCGAAGTTGGCGCCACGGGCGGCATAGACCCAGCTGGTGCGGAAGATAAGATGGCGTGAGCAAAGTGCTGCCGCCTGCTCCCCAGCCAGCTTGGTCTCTCCATAGACATTGAGCGGGGCAGTTTTATCGCTTTCGACCCAGGGACGCTCGCCACTGCCATCGAAGACGTAATCGGTAGAGTAGTGGACCAACCAGGCTCCCAACGCCTCGGCTTCTTTGGCTATCGCAGCCACGCTGGTGGCGTTGAGCAGCTCGGCGAATTCCCGCTCGCTTTCCGCCTTGTCGACGGCGGTATGGGCCGCAGCATTCACAATCACGTCCGGCTTGAGCAGGCGCACCGTTTCCGCCACGCCGGCCGGGTTGCTGAAATCACCGCAATAGTCGGTGGAATCAAAATCAACCGCGGTAACCCGGCCCAATGGGGCGAGTGAGCGCTGCAACTCCCAGCCTACCTGACCATTCTTGCCGAACAACAGGATATGCATCAGGCACGCTCCCCGTAGTTCTGCTCAATCCAGGATTGATAGGCCCCGCTTTTGACGTTGTTGACCCACTGCTGATTTTCCAGGTACCACAGCACGGTTTTGCGGATGCCGGATTCGAAGGTCTCTTGCGGCTGCCAATCCAGCTCGGCGCTCATCTTGCTGGCATCGATGGCATAACGACGGTCGTGGCCGGGGCGGTCGGCCACATAGGTGATTTGATCACGATAGGAGCCGGCTTTTGGCACCATCTCATCGAGCAGATCGCAGATGGTGTGCACCACCTCCAGGTTCTGTTTCTCGTTGTGTCCACCGATGTTGTAGGTCTCGCCCATTACGCCAGTGGTGACCACGGTATACAGTGCACGGGCATGGTCTTCCACATAGAGCCAGTCGCGGATCTGGTCGCCCTTGCCATAGACAGGCAGCGGCTTGCCATCCAGAGCATTCAGGATCACCAGCGGGATCAGCTTCTCGGGGAAGTGATAGGGGCCATAGTTGTTGGAGCAGTTGGTGACCACGGTCGGCAGGCCATAGGTACGGCGCCAGGCACGGACCAGATGGTCGCTCGATGCCTTGGAGGCGGAATAGGGGCTGCTCGGGGCATAAGGGGTCGTTTCGGTGAAGAGCGGCAACGCCTCACCGGGAGCCACTTCATCGGGATGGGGCAGGTCGCCATATACCTCGTCGGTGGAGATATGATGGAAGCGAAAAGCCGCCTTGCGCGTCTCGTCCAGCACGTTCCAATAGGCACGGGCGGCTTCCAGCAGCATATAGGTGCCGACGATATTGGTTTCGATGAAATCGGCAGGGCCGGTGATGGAGCGATCGACGTGGCTCTCGGCTGCCAGGTGCATCACGGCATCGGGTTGGTGGGCGGCAAAGACCCGATCCAGCTCGGCGCGGTTGCAGATATCTACCTGCTCGAACGCATAGCGATCGCTGCCTGAGACCTCAGCCAGGGATTCCAGGTTGCCCGCATAGGTCAGCTTGTCGAGGTTGACCACTGAGTCTTGGGTATGCTGGATGATATGGCGAACAACCGCAGAACCGATAAAACCGGCACCACCAGTCACAAGGATTTTCATATCGTTTCTCTCTTTTTTTCTGCGCTTAAGGGGTTAATAAAGATTTAAGTTTCTCGATCTCAATATCTTTCTGAGCTAGCTTATTTTCGTAAGAATGCACTACCAAGTCCAATCTTTTTTGAATGTCTGCGACTTGGTTTTTATATTTCTCCTGAATTTTAAAATCTTCAGGGGTGAAGTCTGTGTCTTGAATGCCATGAATATTCGTGCAAATGTTTTTAAGTGTTTTGTCAGTACAGAAAGACATTCGTTGTACACTATTTGCCCGAATATCACCTTTTGCGAACACGGCGATATAATCACTCCATCTGTCTTCTTGCAAATGAGAGAACTGTGCGCTGGTAAATGACTCCAGTAGCGTTACACCATAGCCACAACGACGCCCCCAGGTTTCTAAAGCCTTTCCTGAATCAGGGTAAAAGCGCCAGCAGTCGACAGGGTATCTATGTATGTATCCGTTACTTGGAACATTTATATAGATAAGGCCACCAGGCTTCAAAATTCTTAGCATTTCACTGAATGAGAGCCAAAATAGCTCTGAATGCTCAAGGCAGGAGCTGGTCACGACAACATCGGTAGATGCATCTTCTACAGGGAGCCGGTAAGGATCGCTGATCAAGATATCAACACCTTTCCCTTGGGTAAAGTCCAAGCCAGTATAGATAATATTATCTTTGCATACAAAGAAATCTCTGATACTACCATTCACATCTTGCGAACCTATCTCAATTATATTGAGAGGTTCTGAAATATATTTAATGTAAGTATCGAAGAATTTTTTGCCAAAATATAGAGCGGATGGATGCATAAAATCCTTTTTTAATACAATATTAATAGGTGGTTAAACCTTAACCTACAAGGAGGCTGGCACGAGGAGGTAGCATTTTATTTAAGGTAATACCCCGTGATAATTATATGTCATAGTCGTGAGCAGTATAATGATAGGTATTTTTATTGCTTGACATCAATGTTTAGCAAGAGCGTATGGC
Source organism: Aeromonas sp. R5-1 (assembly GCF_040908265.1). Taxonomy (NCBI): domain Bacteria; kingdom Pseudomonadati; phylum Pseudomonadota; class Gammaproteobacteria; order Aeromonadales; family Aeromonadaceae; genus Aeromonas; species Aeromonas sp. R5-1. The sequence goes on along the minus strand of NZ_JBFODJ010000085.1, from coordinate 4,848 downwards.
CGATTGCTTGGCATTATGGGCAAGTTGCATTCTTTTTTCATGAGAGTGAGCCAGTGTTTTAATTGCATTTACCCATAGTTCACTGTCATTCTCAAGCAAAATGCCATTGACATTCTGCGTCACTACTCCTTTATAGGGGGCTCGGTTGCTATATATTCCTACCGCGCCCATACGGACAAAATCATAGAACTTGACGGGCCCTCTCCCGGCATTAAACGCAGAGTCAAGCAAAGGGGCTAAACCGATATCTATACGTTGAGTTTTGGTATATACCAAGTAGTTTTCCCAAGTCATGGGATGAAGTACAGTCACTCTAGGTGTATTACGATAGAGTTTGTATATATCATGTTCGCCAAATATTTCAAATGTAACATTATGGCAGAGATTCATGACTTGGTTAATAACTTCATACAGCCAGATTTTTTCATCCCGATGAGAGCTGGTGCCATGATATGCAATTCTCAGCATGGGAGTGTGCTCAAGTAAAATGTTGGAAGGCATCGGGTTGATAATTTTTGGATCGAACGCAGAGTACTTTTTTGCTAGATAGGGTGTGGATACCCAAAACTCATCACAATACGCGGTAATCCACCTGTGCTGAGCCGAGGCGCGGCGCAGTATTTTCTTGCGATATTCTTTAGGTAGTCGTTGCAATGCAGTTGGATCCAGCAAGTCATCATCCATGAAATAAATGATTCTTGATAGCTTATCAATGTCCAACTCAAATTTAGCCTGCCAGTGTGAAGATATAAATCTGATGATGACGATAGCATCGTCAGATTGGATTGAAAGATGGCTAAGGTCGTTACCGTCTTTTAGTATTACCTCTATATCTTTAAACTGTGCAGCTATACTCTGTTGAAAATAGGCCAGTGTCGGCGAATTCCCTTCATGTAATATAATAACACGTCGACATGGACCATGTAATAGAGAGCTAAGACCATGTTCTTTTTTATTTAATTTTCGGTATTTTTTGAATAATACCTTTCTGATCATTTCATCCATGGCAATACCACATTGGGAGCATGACTAAGCGAGAAATCCGGGCGGTCATAGCTCAAATTGGGATTATAAGCAGGATCGTGCTTCAGCCGCTGCGCCCAGCGTTTTTTCATATAGCGCAGTTCCTTTTGTGCTCGTGCCAACTGCTGTGGCGTCACGTCCTTGCCACGAGAGACCGACTCATGGTGATAGAGTTCGGCAAACGGGGTCCAGACAATCCGCCAGCCAGCCTCACCAGCCCGTAGGCAATAATCCACATCGTTGAAGGCAACGGGCAGATTGAGATCATCCAAACCACCCAGTGACAAGAATAGCTCTCGATGGGTCAACAAACAAGCTGCTGTAACGGCAGAGAGCTCCTGCGCGCAAACGGCTCTGCGTTGATAGCCGGGGTCATCAGCGGTGAGGCCTGCATGAAAGTGATCGGCGCAGCCACCGGGACCGACGGCATCGCCACCATGCTGTACTCTACCGTCGCCATAATAGAGCTTGGCACCTACCACGCCGACGCCTGGACGCAGCAGATGAGAGACCATCTCTTCCAACCAGCTCGGGCTCATGACCTCTGTGTCGTTATTGAGCAAACAGATGAGCTCACCACTGGCCTGGCCCACGGCCGCATTGTTAATGGCCGAATAGTTGAACGGATGGTCATAAGGGATCACCCGCACCCCGTATTCCTGGGCAGCATGGGCCAGATAGGTCAGGGTATCTGCTTCATCGCTCTGGTTGTCCATCACCAGGATTTCCAGATTGGGATAGCGTGTCTGCCGCACCAGACTGTCAATGCAGGGCTTGAGATGAGCCACGCCATTTCGAGTGGGGATGATCACCGAGACCCGTGGCAGCTGGGCTGGCAATGGCCAGTGCCAGCGGCAGATCCCGTGGGGCGCAGGGGATAGCGTCACACCCGAAGGCATCACTTGGCTCGCCTGAGCGATCAGCCCATGATCATCCTGCTCTTCACCGGGTTGATGCATCATCAGCACCGGAATATGCGCTATCTGTCCTGCATCCAACTGCCGGGAAAGTAGCAGCCATTGGTGATGACAGCTGACCCGGTCGGCAGGCACGAGAGGTTCACCTTGCTCGCGCCACAGGGCACACCAACCTATGTAGTTCTGGCCGTGCAGCAGTGTTTCATTCCAATCCGGTTTGAAGTGGGGAGAGTGGCGTTTGCCACTGTGATCCAGCAGATCGTGATCCCCGTAGATCCATTTTACATGAGGAGTCATACGTAACTGGTTGGCGACCCAAAAGAGCGCGGCAGGCGCGATCTCTGCCCCAAGGGGGATGGCCCAATGCCAGGTTTCGGCAGTGTGCTCCGACTCAGGTCTGTCAGCGCTCTGCTCCAGCAAGGTGACATGGCTTGTCGGGTAGCAGAGTGTCTCTATGCTGGCAAGGGTACGCTGCCGGGCTGCGGTGTCTCCTTCACCCACCAGATGCAGGCAGACACGGGGCAAGTTGTCCCAACGAGTCAGCAAACGCGTGATCATCTGATGATCACCCGGCTGCAAGGTATCGAAACTGGCCAGCCAGTGCTCGTAGGCGTGCAGGGGCCTGTCATCACGCAATTTGCCAACCAGTTCATATGCCAGAGGAAGATTGGTGAACCACAGATGCCAGGATAACCCCAGTCGCCTGCGCTTTTGAGCATTCAGCTGCCCGTAGAAGGGCCATACCCGGCGCAGACGGCGCCAGAGGCTCTCGATGGACGACACCTGACGAATCTGGCCGACCTCAACCTGGCAATCAGCCCCTTCACTGCTCGCCAACAGGGCGAGTTGACTGGCCCCCTTGGGGAGATGGACCAGCTCTTGCAATGTGCCACGGCGCGTTACGGGCAGTGTTTTTTCATGCCAGCGTCCCTGGCGGCATTGCCAGCGTAACCGGGTTTCCCCCCGTGGCTGACGAGCCTGGACTTTGCCCTGAATAAAGAGCCAGCCAGATCGCAACGAAAAAGAGTCTGGCAGCGTCAAGGGCTGCCAATGGCCATCGCTATGCATAACAAGTTTCACAATCCGAAGAAGAGGGCACCCAGTTTGGCCACAGGCGTGACCGGCAAACGTGGGTAAGAGAAACACTAATGTGGCGGTGTCAACCCATCCATTTCTTCATTCTGGCGCCAAGCCAGGAGCGACCAGAGGGGGAGCCATCTGCAGGAAGGGCTGCGAGTCGCTCGTTCAGGGCGGCCATTTCTGCTTTTACTCTGGGGGCCAGGGCGGCGGCAAGCAGACAAGTCTCATCATTGCGATCATGGGCCTTGAAATAGGCCTTGTGCTTGACCCGGTTCGCGGTGGCCGCACTGCCCCGCAGATGCTTGCCGAGCAGAAACTCTTCCAGTGATTTGACGGCATAGTGATTAACCCTCACCCCGCTCCAGAGCACCTCGGCACTGACTCCGTTGCCATGCTTGGGATGCAGTATCACGTCATTGCCCAAGGCATCGACATAACGGCCATAGCGCAAGTCGGCGTAGTGAGGATTATGAAAACGATTCACCCGCTGTGGCCTCACGACGCTTTTGAAATTGTGGTGAACATTGAAAGATTGAGGCGCGCGCTTGGTAAAACGCTCAGTCACCAGGCCGTCCTCGGCAAACAACTCGCCATTGGAACCAAAATTGGACCAGTTCAGGGCGAGGGCACTGACGCTCTCATCCTGAAAGCGGGAAGCAAGAAAATCGGTCAGTCCAAGCCCATCGGTCAACGGTAATAAAAATTCATCGGCATCGATAAAGGCAAGCAGATCAACCTCGGGGGGGCAGCTACGCAATATACGCTCGTAGGCAGGTAATTGCGGTTTTTGATTATCCAGATTGGGCTGCTCAAATGTGCTCACAATCCCCAATCTGGCGAGAGAGGCAAGCAGTTCTGTACTGCCGTCGCGACTACCATTATCGGCAATCATAAATCCGGTCACACCTAATACCCGGTGGTAGGCAATCCACTCAAGCAGACCTGAATATTCATCTTTAATGATGGCAGCAATATAGAGGTTCAATTTATCGTCCAATTGATAATCAGGGTGTAGTGCCGGTTTCATCCTATAGATGAATACCGGCACAAATTAGCGCGGTTGCCTTATATGGCGTGGGAGAAGGTCAACTCCTCCAGCCAGGTAATGAGGCCATCAGACTCCAACCCCAGGGTGATACGGTCAGAGAAGGGCACAGCGATATTGAAGCCGCAGCACAATCCAGGGTGATTGTCTGTAGGTTGCTGCAAGATGGCAGCAACAACGTCAGGCCGTTTGGTATTGAAAGCAAAGCTATATGTCGCGGTGCCTGTCTTGATGGCAAGCCGGGGGGAGGTCTCTCCTTGTGCCAGCAGCCACCCCTGAAGCACGATACGGCCATGGGTGAGAGTGAGCGGCTCCTTGCTTGAAGATGAATCGATATGCCAGCGCAACTGGCTACCCTGGGTAACCAGTGGCGATGTTGTCAGGGTGTAGGTGGTTGTCATCCTGTTTTGATACTCGTGTCATTTTATTGTTGTGAGGTGCGTTGGCAGAGTTGACCAGACTCAGGTCATGCCAGTCGCTTTGGGTGCAGAGAGTCTACCCCAACTCTGGGGGTAGTTGTCATCCTCTGGCCTTTCCTTGCCTATCTTGTGGCACCGGTCACTCAGTAACTGGGCGCGTTTGTTCAGGCAGTGTGCGCCGACGAGTCGTGGGAGGCTTGCATATCCTCTTCTTGTACAGTTACTCGCCGTCCGTTTATTCGGTCAATGATGGTAGTTTTGGCGCATCCAGGGAAGGTGCGAATAAGTCATATGGCACGAGAGCATTTACTGGTAACCCATTGATATTAAATGACTAAAATTTTCATTTTTTGTTCGTGGGATA